>JAWOFY010000060.1:0-5847 GCA_046497285.1 Candidatus Hydrogenedentota bacterium | reverse complement strand
AGGAGCACAGGTTCGGCTTCGGTTACTTCAAAACCGTACCGGGCCGCTGCCTCGGTCAGGAAAGGGTAATCGCCCTCGGCCTTATATCCAAAGCGGAAATCGTGGCCTACAACGAGGTGTTCAACACCACAGCGCTCGACCAGGATTTGCTCCACGAATTCCTCCCGCGTTATACGGGCGGTTTCCGCGTTGAATGGCAAGAAAAATACCGCGTCCATCCCCGCTTCCTCGAGCAACGCCAACTTTTTTGCATCGCTCGTAAGGAGATTCGGGGCATGGCTGGGAGAGAAGAACTCGCGGGGATGGGGCCGCATGGTGAGCACCGCCGCGGCTCCGCCGCGCTGGCGGGCATGGTGGCGAACCTGTTCGAGGATGCGCTGATGGCCGAGATGGACACCGTCAAAGCTGCCCACAGTCAACACCACGCCGGGCGGGGCATTGTCCAGTCGGCGGACATCCTCCACAACTCTCATGATCCCCCACCAATAACGCGCTTAGGTTGAATAATGGGCGCTGCGGGCACGCCCCCCGCCTGACCGACGGCCAGTAATTTGCCGTCTTCGTTTTTGATCTGGACCCACCCACTGGCGCCTTTTGGGGAAACTTCGATATCCCCGGGCCCCAGGGCGCCACCGTTGGCCACGAGGCGCTCACTGCCACGCTGAACGATCACGGCGGGAAGGTTGAGGGCGTCATCCACCGGCAAGAGGTGACGTTGGACATCCTCGCGCGTTTGAAAAACGTCGGCGGATTGGGCGTTTTCCACGGAATGGTGGCCCACCCACGTTCGGCGAAGCTCAGCCAATGTGCCGCCACACCCCAGCTCTTGACCCACATCATGCGCCAAGGCCCGCGCATAGGTGCCCCGGGTGCATCGGATACGGAAATACACTTTGGGCGGCTCAAACCCCAGCAAGTCAAATTCATGCACGGTTACTGTCCGCGCTGGCCGGTCCACCGTTTCGCCCTTGCGCGCCAACGAGTAAAGGCGCGAGCCCCCGCTCTTGACGGCGCTTACCATAGGGGGGACTTGCTGGATCTCGCCGGTAAAACGCTGAAAGAGTTCTTTGATCTGCTCCTCGGTAATAGTGTCCGGGACCTCGTTTTCTTCGAGGACTTCGCCCTCAATATCCTGCGTGTCCGTGACGGCGCCGAGCAGCATGGCGCCTTCGTAGACTTTGTCCAATCCGATGAGAAACTCGGAGAGGCGCGTGGCCTGTCCGAGGCATAGAATCAGCAATCCCGTGGCGTTGGGATCCAATGTGCCGGTATGGCCCACGCGGCGCATGCCCGCCGCGCGGCGAATCATATCCACGACGTCGTGGGAGGTGCAACCCACGGGTTTATCAACTAGTAAAATGCCCTTCAAGAGGTCTCTCCAACGATAGGCGTGACACGGTCCAGGACGACATCACGCGCTTGCTCCAGCGGCAACTCGAGCGTCGCCCCGGCGGCAAGCGCATGCCCGCCGCCCCCAAACTGCTGCAAGAATACGGCTGAATTGAATCCGTTCCGGGAACGCATACTCACTTTGGTGGTGGTCTCGTCCAGTTCCCGAAACATCATTGCGACCTGTACGCTGTCCACGTTGCGGAGGTATTTGATGAGCCCGTCCACTTCGTCGGGACCGGCCTGGGCGGCTTCGATATCCTCCTGCAAAATCGCGGAGTGGACCACCGCGCCGTCCGCGGCGAATTGGGCTCGCCCCAACGCGCGCCGCAACAGCTCGAACTTGGTGGGGCTAATCCCGTCGAAGACCCGCTCGGAAATGGCGGCGACGTCAAGCCCGGTCTCCAGCAGCCGCGCGGCTAAGCGGTGGGCGCGCGCGGTGGTGTTGCTGAAGCGGAACCCACCCGTATCGGTGGCGATGGCGACATAGAGCGATTCGGCCCTCTCCCGATCAATCGCCACGCCCGCGGCGTCATAGAGTTCCATTACCAGCTCGCCGGACGCCGCGTACAGGGGATCCACGAGACAATAATCGCCGAGGGGTTCGTCCACGAGGTGATGGTCCAGCACCAGCACCTCGCTCGCTTGCCGGACCGCATCCTCGGCGGCGCCGAGGCGATCCCACGCGCTCGTGTCCACCACCACGGCCAGATCACAGCCGCTGTTCCAAGCGCTTTCCGGTCCTACAATGTGATTAGCGCCGGCAACCCATTGGTACAAGGAAGGCACGGGATCGTTGTTCAGACATTGGACCTCGCCTACCCCGAGGGCTCGCGCTAAGTTCGCCAACGCAAGCGTGCTGCCGATGGCGTCCCCGTCGGGATCAAGGTGACTCACAATAACAACGCGCCCCGCCTTCCGCAGCCGTTCGACGGCGCCGGCGAGATCAACGTTCTTCACTGGCGTCACCTTCCTCCCGCAATTCCTTGAACACGTTTTCGAGATGAAACACGCGATCGAGGGTCTCGTCTTCGAGAAAACGCAGCTCCGGCGTGTACCGCAGCCGCAGTTTCTTGCCGATTTCCCGCCGGATCCACCCCTTGGACTGCTCGAGTCCCGCCATGGACGCCTTTCGCTCGCTTTCGCCGCCGTAAAGGCTCACGTACACGCGGGCATAGCGCAGATCCTTGGACATGTGCACGTCCATGACGGACACAAAACCAATGCGGGGATCCTTCACCCCCTGCATCATCAACTGAGCGATTTCCTGGCGGATAAGCTCGGCGACCCGCCTTGGCCTGCCTTCTTGCATTTATATCAGCTCTATGTCGTGGTCAACGAGTTCCGCGTCCGCATGGGTTTCCGCGAACCGGACCACCTTGTCGAGTTGCTCCCGCACATCTTGCTCATGCTGAGCCACTATGCATACCGCCACCAGCGCCCGGCCCCAGAGTTCCTGGTGGCCCGTCTCGGCCACCGAGCAATTGTGGCGTTTGCGCAACACCTGTTTGATACTGCTCATCACCCGGCGCTTTTCCTTTAAGGACCGGGAGCCAGGGATAAGAAAGTGGAGTTCCAGCACTCCAATGATCACGGCCTTGCCTCTAGGCCAAGGTCTTGGCCACCGCTTCCTGGCGATAGGTTTCGATGATATCGCCCAGACGAATGTCTTCGTAGTTGTCAAACTTGATCCCGCACTCATATCCCGACGATACCGTGCGGGCGTCGTCCTTAAGGCGTTTGAGCGAGCCGACGCGCCCCTCTCGAATGACGATGCCGTCGCGAATAATGCGGGCGCGGCTGCCGCGGGTTATCTCGCCATCGGTCACGTAGCAGCCCGCGATGTTACCCACGCCGGAAGCCCGGAAAATATCCCGAATCTCGGCATGGCCCGTAACGACCTCGCGCATCTCGGGCTCAAGCAGCCCTTCCATGGCCTTGCGCACGTCCTCGATTGCCTCATAAATCACGCGATAGGTCCGAATGTCCACCCCCTCTTGCTCAGCCAATTTGACGGCGCGGGTGTTGGCGCTCACATGGAACCCAATAATCACAGCCTCGCTTGCGCTCGCCAACAAGACGTCGGACTCGTTAATGCCGCCCACCGCGGTGTGGACCAACCGTAGTTGAACCTCCTCGTTACCCAGTTTCAATAGGTTCGAGGACAAGGCGTCCACCGTGCCTTGAACATCGGCCTTTAGAACCACGTTGAGTTCGCGCTTCTCGCCGGAGGCCAACCGGCTCTGCAAGTCTTCCAGCGTGATCTTGCGTTGCGCCGCGCCTTGTTTCTGACGGCTGATTTGCTGGCGCTTTTCCGCAATCTCCCTCGCGATCCGCTCCTCGGCCACTTCAATAAAGTGGTCCCCCGCGTTGGCGGGGCGCTCGAAACCGGTTACCACGACGGGGGTAGAGGGCCCCGCTTCCTCGACCTGTTTGCTATGAGAATCTATCATGGTGCGGACGCGTCCAAAGGTCTCGCCCGCGAGGAACACCTCGCCCGGCCGGAGGGTGCCCTCTTGTATGAGGACCCAAGCCACCGGACCTTGGCCACGGGAGATTTCCGACTCGATCACGACACCCTGCGCCCGCTTATTGGGATTCGCCTTGAGTTCAAGCAAGTCCGACTCAAGCACAAGCATCTCCATGAGGTCGTTCACTCCGTCGCCCTCTTTGGCCGAAATATTGCGGATAATCGTGTTGCCGCCCCAGGCCTCGTCGACGAGGTCGTACCGGGTGAGTTCCTGGCGAATCTTATCGGGCTGGGCATCGGGTTTGTCGCACTTGTTCACGGCGACGACAATAGGCACGCCAGCGGCCCGCGCGTGGTCAATGGCTTCCTCCGTCTGAGGCATAATGCCGTCGTCCGCGGCCACGACAAGCACCACCACATCAGTCGCCTGGGCGCCGCGCGAGCGCATTTGCGTAAACGCTTCGTGACCTGGCGTGTCCAAGAATACGACGCGGCCGTTGGGCATTTGAACGTCATAGGCGGCAATATGCTGCGTGATGCCGCCCGCCTCACCTTCGGCGACGTTCGCCTCGCGGACTCGGTCCAACAAGGAGGTCTTCCCGTGGTCCACGTGACCCATCACGGTTACCACCGGCGGCCGGGGTTGCAGGTCGGCCGGATCGTCCGGAATAGGCGCAAGCACTTGCTCTTCTGCCGGTATTACAGCCCGCACCTCATAGCCAAAGGCCTCCGCGATCGTCCGAATTAAGTTCTGCTCAAGGGCATGATTCTTGCTGGCCAGGACATCAAATTCCATCAGTTCCAAGATGAGGTCATTCACCGGCATCTCCATGGCCGCGGCAAGTTCTTCCACGGTCATGCTGTCCCCGACTTCAATGACTTGAGGTTGCTGTTCAGCCTCCGCGGAATCCACCGCATCCGTGTCGCGGCGGCGGCGCCTCTTCTTCCGGCCTGCCCCCATGGCGCCGCTCTGATATTCTCGCACGGCTTGCGCCGCCTTTTTCCGCATATCTTCCTCCGATCGGGCCTTCTCGGCTTTCTTTTGCCGTTTACGGGCCGTTTTGCCCGTCTTGGTCCCCGATTTCTTAGCTGCGGCAGGTGGCCGCTTGGCGGCCGGCTTGGCTGTTTGCCGTTCCGCCGCTTTGCGTTTTACCTCAGCCACCACCGCCGGGTCTGGCTTGGCTTGGGAAGAAGCGGGGTCGCGGTGCCGGGAGGTGACGCGTTTGAGTTCCTCCTCTTCCTGCTGGCGCTCAGCCTCGGCCAATACGGAACTCGTTTCTTCCTCAGGCTCTTCGGCGCTTTGAGTCGCCTCTGTATCCTGAACCTCTAGCTCAGATCCATCCACTGCGGAGCCGTCCGCGCGCACCACTTCGACGGGGCTCTCCACGTGCTCGATCGCTCGCCCAATCGCGAAGCCGCTTTCTTTTTCTTCTTTCTTTTTCTTCTTTTCTTTAGGCTTCTTGGGCTTTTCCTCGGGTTCTTCGACTGGAGCGGGGACTTCCTCCTCTGTCGGAGGGGACACCTCTGCAGGGGGCGTTTCACCCACTTCAGCGGCGGGTTCTTCGGGCTTCGCCGTTGTGGCGCCCGCTTCTTCCTGCGATTCCACCGGTTGTTCTGTGGTCTCGGCGGCTGGTTCTACGGGGGCGGATGCGGCCTCTTCCTCAGTTTCTTCCGGCGGCAACAGTTCAGCCCTTACGCTGTCGCTCGCGGGGGAACCGGTTTGCGCGGTCTCTTTCTCCGGCTGAGGCTCTACGTCCGTTTCGGCTTCGCTATCCTTTTTCTTCTTGGACTTGGCCGTGGTTGTCTTAGCAGTAGACTTCTTCGCCGTGGATTTTTTGGCGCTCTGTGTTTTGCGCGCGGTTTGCTTCTTGGCTTTTTTCTGTTCTTTCTGGCGTTTTTCGCGAATACGCTCCGCCTCTGCGGGGTCGTCGTCCACATCGATAAGGATATCGCATTCCTCGTCCCCGATCTGGGACTCGACTCCGTCC
>JAWOFY010000029.1:0-6640 GCA_046497285.1 Candidatus Hydrogenedentota bacterium | reverse complement strand
GCGGCCCACATTTGGTGCTGGCCCACGCCCGTGGTGATGATCGCATCACCGCCCGTGAGTTCGTTGATAACTTCAAGCACATAGTAAGGCTGAAGCAGTTCGCTGCTCCGGTTGTAGTTCATGGCGTGCTTTTCCTTCAACGACATGACATGCGTGATCCAGGGCGCGAAATCCTTCTTGAAATCCTTGCCATGCTCGATCAAGCCGCGTAGCGCTGTTTTGGCGTCCCCGACATGAGACCATTGCACCGGCTTTACCTTCCCTATCTCCGCGGCGTCGATATCGATATGCGCAATGCATTTGGCCAAGGGCGCGAACTCGGAAGGCTTGCCCGCTACGCGGTCATCGAATCGAGAGCCGACGGCCAGCAGAAAATCGCAGTCGTCAACGGCGTAGTTGGCGTAGGCGGTCCCATGCATGCCGAGCATGTGCAGGGCCAAGTCGTCCTTCGTGTCCATGGCGCCGATACCCATCAGGGTGGTGACGACCGGGATGTTGAACGTGTGCGCGAACTCCCGCAGCTCTTCGGCCGCGTTGGCATTAATGATGCCGCCGCCAGCGTAAATAAGGGGCCGCTCACACTCGCCGAGCATGCGAAAGAACGCGTCGCCGTTCTCCTTGGAGACCCTCGATTCCCGCAACTGCCGGATACGATCCTCGTACCCGTGAAAACGAAGTTTGCCTTCTCCCTTAAACTCACCTACGTAATTCTGCACGTCCTTGGGCAGGTCCACCACCACAGGGCCAGGGCGGCCGCTGCGCGCGATATCGAAGGCCGTCCGCATCGTCTCTTCGATCTGGTCCTCCTGCTTGACGAGAAACACGTGCTTAGCGCAGGGGCTCATTACGTTGAAAACGGGGGCTTCCTGAAATGCGTCGGTGCCAATGGCGGCCCGGGGCACCTGCCCCGTGATCAATACCACCGGGATGGAGTCGGCCATGCAATCGCGAATGGGCGTAACCGAGTTGGTGGCGCCTGGCCCGGACGTCACCAAGAAAACTCCCACTTCCCCGCTGGCGCGCGCATATCCCGCCGCCATAAAGCCAGCCCCCTGTTCATTGGCGGGTACAACAAGCCGGATTTGATTGTCCTTATGATTCTCATTGTAGCGGAAAATGGCATCGTAGGTGGGCAGAATCGCGCCGCCGCTATATCCAAATACCGTGTCCACTCCTTCGTCCGCAAGAACCTGGATTACGGCGTCGGCGCCGCTCATTGTCTGCCCGGCCAAAGGGTGTTTCTGTTTCTTTTGTGAAACCGTGGTGGTCATGCCTCTCTCCTTACCTTAACCATCCAGAATTCCAGGTCAGCACCTTGCGGAAACGCCCTCACAAGGGCAGGTATTCTCCGCGCTTCCGCAGGGCGCTCCACTGATTGGAAGTGTGCCTTTACTTATTAGGCGTGAGTATGCGCACCCAACGCATCAAAGCGGTCCAGCACGCTGTTGTTTAAACCGCCGATCGGGCGTTCTGGACTGAAACAAGGGCGCTGCCCATGCAGGGAACAACGCCCTTGTATATCCACTAGCCTTTTCCCAATCCAACCTGAGTTGGGCTAAAAGAAGAAACTAGTCCTCTTTGGAATCTTCTCCAGACTCAGGCGCTTCTTCGCCAGCATCTTCCGTCGGCGCTTCGGACTCTTGGGGCGCTTCCGAAGCAGGCGCTTCAGCCGCTTCCTCCTCGCGAGCCTTTGCTTCCTCGGTAGCCCGCACCGCCCGCATCATCTCCTCGGCGGCGTCAGCCAGGGTGCGCCCGCCGGACAGCATGGACTGGGGCATGGCGTCTCCCACGGCCTCGCCCACGCTGACGACATCCTCTTGAGCGCCCTCGTCCCCGCTGTGGCTGTATTGCTCAATGGTCTCTCCGTCGAGTTCGCGTTGGTACTCGCGAATGCTCAGGCCGATTTTGCGCTCCGCAGGATCCAGGCTGATAACCTTAGCGGTTATCTTGTCGCCCACGGCTAGCGCTTCCTCGGGTTTCTGGACCCTATCCCTCGAAAGCTCGCTGACATGAATCAACCCCTCGATGCCATTGTCGAGCCGGGCGAAGGCCCCGAAACTCACCAGCTTGGCCACCTCGGCCTCGACATTGGAGCCCACGGGATACTTCGTGGCCATCTCATCCCAGGGATCCGTGTCAATTTGTTTGAGTCCAACGCCGATCTTCTCGTTTTGGGCGTCGATATTGAGGATTTTAACGTCGATCTCCTGGCCTTTTTGGAGTTCCTCGGAAGGATGCGAGACTTTCTTGGTCCAGGAGATGTCGCTGATATGCAACAAGGCGTCGATGCCTTCCTCAAGTTCGATGAAGGCGCCGTAATCAGTCAAGTTGCGCACCCGTCCGCGCACGGTCGAACCCACGGGGTACCGCTCTTCGATGTTCGTCCACGGATTAGGCCGCGTCTGTTTGATGCCTAGGGCGATTTTTTCGTTCTCGGCATCCACATTAAGGACCATGACGTCGACTTCGTCTTCCAAATTGACCAGCTCGTTGGGATGGCGCACCCGGCGGGTCCAGCTCATCTCGCTGACGTGGACCATGCCTTCAATGCCTTCTTCAAGCTCGACGAACGCGCCGTAGTCGGTCATGCTGACCACACGCCCGGAAACCACGGTCCCCACGGGGTACCGCTGCTCGACGGTCTTCCAGGGGTTCTCGGTCTTTTGCTTGAGTCCAAGGCTGATGCGCTCGCTGTGGGGGTCAAAATTGAGAACTTTTACATCAATGCGCTGGCCAACCGACACCATGTGGGAGGGATGCTTCACTCGTCCCCACGACATATCGGTCACGTGGAGCAGCCCGTCGATGCCGCCGACGTCGACGAACGCCCCAAAATCGGTGATATTTTTCACCTCGCCCGTAAGAATTTGGCCAATCTCAATGGTCTCAAGAAGTTTGGCTTTCTCCTCGGCCCGCTGTTCCTCAAGAAGCTTGCGCCGGCTCACTACTACGTTGCGGCGCCGCTTGGTGAGTTTGATGATCTTGAGATCCATCCTTTGCCCAATAAAGCGCTCCAGGTCGCTTGTTGGACGCCAAGTGAGTTGGCTCGCGGGCATGAAGGCGTCGATGCCGATATCAACTTTCAAGCCGCCTTTTACCCGGCGGATGATCTTGCCTGATATGACGCCGTCGGCTTCATAAACCTCTTGAATATGCGTCCAGTTCTTGATCTTATCGGCCTTAACCTTTGACAGAACCGGCATCCCCTCTTCGTCTTCGGGCTCTTCGATGTACACATCGAATTCATCCCCCACCGTAATCGAGGCGGGATCGTTGAACTCGTGGACGGGGATAATGCCTTCGCTCTTGTACCCAATGTCGACCAAGATGTAGTCGGACATGACGTCGACTACCCGGCCGCGGACAACCTCGCCTTCCTTGAAGCTCTGCATGCTTTCTTGATAGATCTGTTCAAGTTCCTCCTGCGACATGCGCTCGAAGGCCTCGTCGTCCAGATCCGCGATCGCGGTCTTTTGGGTTACGTCCCCCGCTTCGCCGAGGGGCGCATCGGCCCCCGCGCCGGATTGCACTTCCGGCGTTTCTGTGGGAGCCTGGGGTTCGGCGGCCCCTTCGGCCGCCTGGGGTTCAGGTTGGGTGTTTGTGGTTTCTTCGGTCATGGGTGTGCTTTGGAACCTCCTAATCAGGGAATTTACCGCGTGGCGCGGCATGTGCGAGAGTATACCAATCCGGACGTCGTTGGCGCAAACCGGCGTTTGCTATTGGCGGGAGAAACGCGTTAGAATAAGCTCATAAACGGTTTGCGGGGTCCGGCTGTTCAAATCGTGTCCGAACGGCGGCGCGGCCGCTTGAATAAGGTTTTAGGTAGTTGTAGGTAATGGAACGAACGCAAGATCTACATATTGAGTCGCTCACACCGCTTGTCCCGCCACGGGAACTGAAGGAAGAGCTGCCCATGTCCGCGGCGGCCAACCGTACCGTTGTTGAGGGACGAGATGCGATAAAGCGCATCCTGAGCAAGGAAGATCCCCGTTTGCTCGCCGTAGTGGGACCTTGTTCTATTCATGATTCCGCCGCCGCCATCGACTACGCCGAACGACTGGCGGCGTTAAGCAAGCAGGTGTCGGATCGCTTGTGTTTGGTCATGCGCGTGTATTTTGAAAAACCCCGGACGACGGTGGGGTGGAAAGGTCTAATTAACGATCCCGGCATGGATGGCTGTTGCGACCTTGACCGGGGCCTGCGGCTGGCCCGTGGCCTGTTGCTGAAGATCAACGAGCTTGGCGCGCCGTGCGCCACCGAACTCTTGGGGCCTATCATCCCTCAGTACATTACCGACCTCATCTCATGGGCCGCCATTGGGGCGCGCACGACGGAAAGTCAGACCCACCGGGAAATGGCCAGCGGCCTCTCCATGCCCGTTGGGTATAAGAATAACACGGACGGCGGGGTTGATTCAGCATGCAACGCCATGGTTTCCGCGCGCCATGCCCACAGTTTTCTCGGCATGGATCTCGATGGGAAAATCAGTCTCGTGCGGACGAGGGGCAACCCTGATGGCCATATCATACTGCGTGGGGGGAAGGATCGCCCCAATTACGACGCCGCCAGCATCGCCGAGGCGCGCCAGAAGCTTAAGAAGGCGGGGCTTGAGCCGACCCTCATGGTGGATTGCAGTCACGCCAACAGCGGCAAGAAACACGCCCACCAGGAGGCTGTGTGGCGGGCAACGCTTAAACAGCGGGTGGAGGGCGATGACGGTATCATTGGTATGAGTTTGGAGAGCAATATCCACGAAGGCAATCAGGCCATTCCCAACGATCCGGCGCAACTACAGTATGGGGTGTCGGTGACCGACGAATGCATTAGCTGGGAAACCACTGAGCGGCTGATTCGTTTCGCCCATCAGGAACTTGGCAAGACGCCAGCCCCGGCGGGGGCTTGACGCAAAGGATGGGTTGGCGCGCTTCTTCTTTTCGCGTGCCCGGCAGCCGGCTGAACCACGCGCCCGAGATCCCCTAAAAGGGTCACGGCGACTATAAGGGGGTGTTCAGTGGGCGGGCGCGCATGGCGCAGAACGGTCCAAAGGCCATCACCATAGGGAAGTGGTTCTGTAAGCGACGGGGGGTGTGCGCTCCTGGACTGGACATGAAGGGCGCTATCTGATATAACAAGTCCTAGACGCGCCCGGTTTCTCGATTCACCAGGCAAGTGACATCAACAAGATGGGGCCCACGCTTCTTATGGGGAGTCGGTGGATCGAGAGTTGGGGAAGTAAACAACATGGGGAAAACGAGGGAGGCCAGAGGCAATCCTGTGCCCTCCGAGGAGATCCACACAGCTATGAAACACTTCAAGGCCGTTACCAAAAAACCCGAACTCGCGCAGACTCCGCTGGAATTGAAGACCGATTTCTTTCAAACCATGTGGGAATTTGCACTGGAATTCTTCACGCGCAAACAGCTGGACCTTTAAACCGCGGCCCTCGACTGCACCAGGAGCACGAAACGGACCATGAAAAAGCATTACAAGGCGCACCTGCGCTCGATTTCCTGCGTTCCTCAAAAGGCGCAAGCGCCCCTCCAGCTTAAATTCGACACCGCGACGCTAGCTTTTGAAACGCTCTTGAGCTTTCAGCGAATGGCCCCTTGGAAAACGGTGCCGGGCTTTGGTGGCAACGGCGACGATGATGACGACAATGGCGACGACGTGGACAACGGTGTGGTGTAAACGCGTACACCCCTCTATACCAGCTTCTTAGCCGGTGGACCGAATAGCGAAAGCTTCGACGCTCCGTACTTTGGTCAATATCAACGCCTCCGCATGGCCATTGATCCCTCCTTCAAAAGAGGGGTGGATGGCCGTGCGGTCGTATGATCGCGCCGCTTTCTATCTCTCCATGATCCCCCCCTCAAAAGGTTCCCTTCTTCTGCGGAGTTGCTATTTGTGCTCACGCTCGCCATGGCGTTTACTAAGCAGCGAAGCCATCTGCTCGGCGTTGGTGGAAGTCGCCAGGTCCTGCATATCCTCAATGGATGAAGGGTTCTGGAACACCTTGAGCACATGTTCCTCCCGTATTCGCCTCCGCGCAACCGCCTTCTCAAGCTGTTGCACCGCCCAAAGGGCATTCCGTCGACTGAGCACGCCAACGATGCGCCCCTCTTCCAACACAGGTAAGGCGGAGAATTGGCAGTTCAAGAATTGATGGGCCACGGCGAAGATGTCCATTCGCGGAGTTAGACCTATCCGGATCGGGGACATATAGTCCTTCACCGTGCCCCCCGCAAAAGGTCCCCACGCTTCGTTGGACAGTACGCGCAAGCAGTCCTTGTCCGTCAAAAAACCGACAAGCACATCATCCCCCTCAATGACCGCCGCGCCGGAGATCGGACGGGACAGAAGAAGATCGATGGCTTCATGTATCTCCATGTCGGGCTCCACTCGCACAAAAGCCCTCGACATGAAATCGCTTGTGATCGGTACGTGCTTAATCATCGGATGCCTCCTTATTCGGTTACCGGGACCACGCTCCCGTGTGGCGCTTCTATTCTACCAGAGTAATCAACACAGATCTTCATCCCGTTCAATTGAGGGGTGTGTGGGAGGGAATAGCTGAGAACCCCCCTTTGTTGAGGGTAACGATACAGTTTGTTCACTTGCTGACAAAAGAGCGAGAATATCG
>JAWOFY010000464.1:0-6571 GCA_046497285.1 Candidatus Hydrogenedentota bacterium | reverse complement strand
GAGAAAAAGACGCTTAATCCCTGAACGGCCGTGGGTGGCGGCATCGTCGAACAAGCGGTTGCTCGCGAGATCCTATAGCCGCGCGAGAACGGCGGCGTTGGACGGTTCAGGTCATGGTGAAAGTGATCGCTTGGAACATCGCTCGTCGAGACGAGGCGTGGCGACCATCGGCAATTTCAACAACGAATGGGACATCCCCGCTTGAGCCGGGCATAGGTCGCCTGCCCGCTACGCCGATACTCCAACCCTGTATCTCAAAGTCTCATTGCGTCCGTTGGTGAAAAAAAGGTCGAGTGGAGTGTTTTTACCAGTGTTCGGATTGGGCGAGAAATGCTGTGTTGAGCGGGCGTGTTAAATGAGGCGACAAGACGTAGGTCTTCCACGCCTTGCCGCGCCAGTCTCCATAGGTATACGGGAGCCGTTAGAGCTCCACGGATTCGCCTGGCCTCAATACGGCCGCTCTGCCCCCAATAAGGTCGGCAAAGCGATCTGGATTGCCCTGAATCGGAGGCCATGTGCCGTAGTGGATGGGCGTAGCCTTCTTCGCGCCGCACCACTCCACCGCGGTCGCGGCCGAATCGGCGCCCATCGTGAATCGGTCGCCAATGGGGACGAAAGCGAGATCAATGTCGAAGAAATCATTGAGGATCTGCATGTTCATGGTTAGGGCGGTGTCCCCGGCATGGTAAATCTGGCGGCCGCCAGTCTCCACAACGAAGCCCGCCGCGACTCCCTCGCCGTAGCTGTGGATAGCCTCCACCATGTGAACCCGGACGCCTTTCGTTTCAATACTGCCGCCAGTGTTCATCGGCTCCACCGTGTACCCCTGGTTCGCGTACCTCATGGCGATCTCGAACACACCTACAAAGGTCGCGCCCTGTTTGAGGAAATGCTCCGTGTCGCCGAGGTGGTCGGCGTGGTCGTGCGTAAGCAGAAGCAAGTCCGCCTTTAGGTCTTCGGGTTTTGCGCTCGCCATGGGGTTATCCGTGAGATACGGGTCAATCAGGATGTGCGTGGCGCCGTCCTCGATAAGCACGGCGGAGTGGCCCAGCCATGTCGCCTTAACAGCCATTGTTGGGATCCTCCCTCTTTTGTGATAATCTATTGGGGTTGGCTCCTTGGGACCACCATTGTACCAAGGAGCAAGGGGTGAGGGGGAGAGGGATTCGTGAGAGCGTAATCACACGGGTATGTACTGGTCGCGCCCCCTTCCTACAACGATAACGAATTCTCTATCCAGTGGGCGAATGCCGGATTACACCGGTGTTACCCGCGTATCAAATGGAGCCGCCTTCCAAAAAGGGGAAATGTTCCTGTGTATGGGGGTTGAATGGCTGCGGCGTTCACCTTTCGCAGGCAGGGGGCCCATTCTCCGGACGGGGGCACAAAGGGGGGGAATGAACATTTGCCGCTACGGTGTGCGGCGGCCGAAAAGGCCGGACGCTTGAATTCCAATCTCTTTTGTGCTATTTCCAACGGCATCCTAGTCGCTTGCGCATTCCTATCCAAGGTGCTTTTACATGAATATTCATCCCACGGCTATTGTTGATACAGAAGCGGAACTGGCTGATGACGTCGAGGTTCAGCCCTTCTCCATCATAGGGCCCCATGTCCAATTGGGGGCGGGAACCGTCGTAGGCCCCCATTGCGTTATCCAAGGGCGGACCGTGATTGGAAAGAACAACCACTTTTTCAGCGGCGCCCAAATTGGCGTGTTGTCTCAGGATCTCAAGCATCGTAAAGGTTTGGTGGGACGCGCCGAAATAGGGGATAACAACTGCTTCCGCGAACATGTTACCGTGAGCGCCAGCACGATGACCAGCTACGACGAAGAACACCGTGTTACGTCCATTGGAAGCGGCTGCCTTATTATGGCATATTCGCATATTGCCCATGATTGCCATATTGGCGACGAGGTAGTTATGGCCAATTGCGCGTCGCTGGCGGGGCATGTCGAGGTGGAGGATCACGCCATCTTAGGTGGTTTGAGCGGCATTCACCAAGAATGTGTGGTGGGCAAGCTTTCCTTCGTGGGGGGGATGTCGCGCGTGACGAAGGACGTGCCGCCGTTCATGATCGTCGAAGGCCATCCAGCGCGGTGTTGCGGCCCGAATTCGGTTGGATTGCGGCGGGCCGGCCTGGACCAGGAAGCCCGTAGCCTTATTAAGAAGATGTACCGCATTATCTCGCGTTCCGATTTGAATACGAGTCAGGCCTTGCACGAAATCGAGGCCCAGTTGGCCGATACGCCCGAACGCGACTACTTTGTGGACTTTTTCCGGAAATCCATTCGGGGCGTAACCGTTTAAGCCGCGCGGTTTCGAAATCGCCCTTTGCTACACAGCAATCCTTAGGAAAGCACCCGATGACAGCTCTGCGCGTTGGAGTAGTGGGGGTGGGTCATCTCGGGTATCATCATGCGCGCATTTATCATGAGCTGCCCGAGGCCGACCTCATAGCGGTGACCGACCCGGATCCGGATCGGGCGGACAAAGCCGCGCGAGATTTCGCCACTAAACCGCTGACCGATGTCGAGAGCTTGCTTGAGGCCGGCATCGACGCCGCCTCGATCGTAGCGCCGACGGCGGCGCACGCCTCCTTGGCGAAGCGTCTACTTTCGTGCGGCGTGGACGTGCTGGTCGAGAAGCCGATCGCCACCTCGGTGGAAGAGGCTCAAACCATGGTGGAAGCGGCGGAGGCCCATGGGCGCCTTTTGCAAGTGGGTCACGTGGAGCGCTTCAACGGGGCCGTCACTGCGCTTATTGAGGCGATTCGGAAGCCCCGCTTCATAGAGTGCCACAGGCTGAGCCCGTATCCCGGCCGGAGCCAAGAGGTGAGCGTCGTGTATGACCTCATGATTCATGATCTCGAGATTCTCCAGGCGCTGGAGCCCAGCCCCGTCCAGTCCATCGACGCGGTGGGCGTGCCGGTGTTCTCCGAGTCGGAGGATATCGCCAATGTCCGCTTACGTTTCGCCTCGGGCTGCGTCGCCAACCTGACGTGTAGCCGGGTGTCCATGGAAAAGCTCCGCAAGATCCGCATCTTCGAGACCGACGCCTATGTGTCCACGAACTACAGCGAGCAAGAGGTCTTGGTCTACCGCAAACAGCCGGGTCCATTGCCCGCCGGTGGCAATCCGATGGACATGATTTCGGTGGAGCCCCTCGACGTGAAGCGCGGGGAGCCCTTGCGCAATGAACTGGCGGCTTTCCTCTCTTGCGTGCGCGACCGCAGCCGGCCGGTGGTCACTGGTGAAGACGGCATGGCCGCGCTCCAATTGGCCCAATCCATCGTTGGCGTTATTCGAGAGCAACAGTGAAGCGGATTTTCCTTGTAGCCGGGGAGTCCTCTGGCGATATCCACGGGGGCAACCTGGTCCGCGCGTTACGGGAGGCGGACCCGGACGCGTTCTGCGAGGGGCTCGGCGGCCGGCACATGGCGGAAGCGGGAATGGCCTTACGCCACAATCTGGCCGAACGGGGCATCATGGGATTCACGGAGGTGGTACAATCCCTGCGATACCTGCGGCGGTTATATTACGATACGGTGAACCATCTGGCCCGCACGCGTCCCTCGTGTTTGGTGCTTATCGACTACCCTGGGTTCAATCTACGGCTGGCTAAGACGGCCAAGCAGCTCGGGATACCCGTTGTCTACTACATCAGTCCGCAGGTGTGGGCGTGGAAACGCAAGCGGATCCACACGCTCGCGCGTACGGTCGACAAGATGCTCGTCATCCTGCCGTTCGAGGAACGGCTTTACAGGGAAGTGGGCCTTGACTGCGTGTATGTGGGCCATCCGCTGTTGGACTATATAGCGAGCGTGCCGGTGCAGGGGGTGTTTCGCGGCGACTGCATTATCGGTTTAATGCCCGGCAGCCGGGCGCAGGAGATTCGCCGCCTGATGCCCCTCATGCTCCAGGTGGCCCAAGAAATCCAACACACATATCCCGAAGCCCGCTTCATCACGCCCTGCGTCGACACGGCGCGGGAAGCCCAAGTCCGGGCGGCGGCAGGCGATTTTCCGCTGGAGACGGTCGTCGGCCAAACCTACGAACTGCTCGATGGCGCCCGTTTTTGCCTGGTAGCCTCGGGAACAGCGACATTGGAGGCCGCCTTGTTCCGCGTGCCCATGGCCGTGGTTTACAAGGTTTCCCCGCTTAGTTTCTGGATTGCGCGGCGCCTGGTTCGCGTCGAACACATCGCCCTGGCGAACATCCTCGCGGAGAAACAAATCGTGCCGGAGTTTGTACAAGGGGAAGCTTCCATGCAAAACGTGACGCCGGCGGCGCTCGAGCTTCTGGAAGACACGCCCCGCCGGGCCAGCGTCCTCACGGAATACGCCCGGTTGCGGGAAAAGCTGGGAGAGACGGGAGCATCCCGGAAGGCAGCGGCGGGCGTGCTTGAAGTCGCTAAAAGGGGGTCCGATGTCTGAACGCTTGTTCTTGTTGGACGGTTCCGCATTCGCGTATCGCTCATACTTCGCCATCCGCAATCTCGCCAACTCCGAGGGCCAACCCACCAACGCCGTGTATGGATTCACCCGAGTGGTTCTCAAGTTGCTCCGGGAAAACGAGCCCGCCTATATCGCCGCTGTGTTCGACGCTCCCGGCAAGACCTTCCGGCATGAGCGTTACCCGGAGTACAAGGCGACACGCGACGCCATGCCCGATGATCTTATTAGCCAATTGCCGCTCATCGATGAAGTGCTCGAGGCCCTCAATATCCCCTTGTTGCGGGTGGATGGCGTCGAAGCCGATGACGTCATCGCCACGCTTGCGCGCCAAGGCGCGGAGCACGGCATGGACGTAGTGATTGTCACGGGCGACAAGGATATCTTGCAGCTCGTGGGGGACGACGTCACGGTGTACGATCCCTACAAGGGGGATAACGGCGCGTGGTACGGTCCCGACGAAGTCCAAGAACGGTATGGCGTGCCCCCGGAACGGGTGGTGGACGCCATGGCGCTCATCGGCGACACGTCGGATAACGTGCCTGGCGTGCGGGGCATCGGGGAAAAAACGGCCAAATCGCTCCTGCAACGATTTGAGACGCTCGACAATCTGTACCAGAACCTGGACCAACTCAAGGGCAAACAGAAGGAAAAGATCGCCGAAGACAAGGAGAACGCGTTTCTTAGCCGGGAGCTTGTGACGCTTGAGACCAATGTGGACGTCGATTGGAATTTGGGGCAATGCCGCCGCGCCGAGTGGGACCAAGACAAACTCGCCGCCGTGCTCACCAAACTCGAATTCCATTCCTTGCTAGACGAACTTATCCCGGACGCCACGCAGGAAGAGCAAACCGACTACCAGTTGGCGCATACGGAAACGGCCCTGCAAGAACTGATTGAAACCCTGCGCCAGAACGGGGCCTTCGCCATCGACACGGAAACGACGTCTTCCCATCCCATGTTTGCCGAGCTCGTGGGCATATCCGTGAGTTGCGAAGCAAAGACCGGCCATTATATCCCCGTGGGGCATGCGCCCGAGGCGATGGTGCTTGAAAACGGGGAGATGGTGACGGGGCTTGACCGCGAGCGCGTCTTGAAGCTGCTGGATCCCCTGCTTCGCGATCCCAACGTGGAGAAGTCCGGCCACAACATCAAATACGACTGGATTGTGTTGCGCCGGGCGGGGACCGATCTCGCCGGGGTAACCATGGATACGATGGTTGCTTCGTATTTGACAGATCCCTCCCGGATGCGGCATAATTTACAAGAAGTTAGCCTCCACTACCTTAAGCGGAAGATGCTGCCCTTGACCGATGTTATCGGTAAGGGCGCCAAGGCAATCACTTTCGACAAAGTCCCCCTGTCGCGCGCAACACCCTACGCTTGTGAAGATGCGGACATCACGTGGCGGCTGACTAGTCTTTTCCGGAAGCGCCTTCGCGAACGGGAAGTCGAAACATTGTTCCAGCAAGTGGAGGCGCCGCTGATCGAGGTGCTCGTCCGCATGGAAATGACGGGCATCGCCGTGGACCAGGGGGTATTTGAAGATCTTCGGCGGCAAATAGGCGATCGGCTTGAGTCGCTGGAGGCGTCCATCCACGAACAAGCGGGCGGACCTTTCCAAATTAACTCTCCCAAGCAGCTTCAGGAGGTCTTGTTTGACAGGCTGGGGCTCAAACCCATCCGGAAAACCAAGACAGGGTATTCAACGGATGTGGAAGTACTTGAGGAATTGGCGCGCGAGCATCCCCTCCCCGAGCTGCTGCTGGAATACCGGATGCTCGACAAACTTCGAAGCACCTATGTTGAGGCCCTGCCCCGCTTGGTTCATCCCGAAACCGGCCGTATCCATTCTTCCTTCAATCAAGCAGTCGCCGCCACCGGACGGCTTTCCAGCAGTGACCCCAATCTGCAGAACATCCCGGTGCGTAGCGAGTTTGGACGGCAAATTCGGAGGGCCTTCGTGCCGGAACAGGGGTACCGGTTTGTATCCGCCGATTATTCGCAAATCGAACTGCGGATCATGGCCCATCTCTGGGGAGACGAACGTCTGAAGGCGGCTTTTGCAGAAGGCCGCGATATTCACCGCGATACTGCGGTGCGCGTTTTCGGGGTTGCG
>JAWOFY010000273.1:0-5622 GCA_046497285.1 Candidatus Hydrogenedentota bacterium | reverse complement strand
TGGCGTAACGCGAGGCTGTTGAGCATCATACGTTGCGCGCCATCGACCAAGACGTTCCGAAGCCAAGTGGTGACGGGGAACTTTTGCTCGTCGTCTGGCATATTGGCTAAGGCGGACTTGCGCGGCCCAAGCCGAATGGAGGGCATCCATCCCCCTTTACCCTTCTGCTTGCTTACCTCGGGATAAAAGTTGTCATTGCCACCACGAATCTTCCGAAGCACCGGTTTGTGGCCGCTCCCGGCTCTGCCCGTATGGACAATGCTTTTGGGTGGCGTCTGGGGATCGGGGAATAATGTCCGCTGACGATGGTCTTCGTTGCTATTCAACTGTGCTTGGAGAAGCACCTGCTCATCAAGTATCTGATATTCGTTGGAGGCGGCGTCAAGGCCTATAGCGATTTCATACCGCACATACCGGTAGCCTTGTACCGCACTGTTGTCCAACATCTCCCGGCGCTCTTCCGGGATTTCCAGCTCCACGGCAAGCTCAAAGCGGTCTCCCTCGCCGCGAAAGAACAGGTCCTCGATGGAAGCGGCTCGGGAGGTAATCGCCTCCGTTAACCCGTGTTCAACCAAATCTCCCAAGAAGCTTACGACATCCAGAAAGGCGGTTTTCCCGCTGGCGTTGGGGCCAATGAGCACCTGGACGTCCTTGAGGGGCTGTTGAATGTATCTCAGACACCGGTAATTGAGTGCTTCAATCAGACGAACCATGGTATTCCTGTTGGCTTTTGGCCCTTGAACGCGCCGCCTTGGGAGCTTTTGGGGCGGGCACGGCGCATGGGAGTTTGTCTCCCCTTCGGCCGGACCCGCCCCGAGCTTCTCATATGCTGCTCCCCACCGTACGAATGTCTTAGGAGCCGGGTTCTTCCACCCCCTCAAATTGTTGGAGATCCTCGAGATCCTCGGCGTCCTCCAACTGCTGCTGGATTTGCTGGAAGCTCTCCTGAAGCTGAGGGTGCTCTTCAAAAACCCCTCGTAAGTCCATCAGTCCGGCATCCGGGTTTTCTCTCAAGACCTCAGCCACATGCTGGACCATCTCGAACTCGTCTTCGGTGACTTCGCCGTCTTCAAGCGTGCCGAGCACGACGGGCAAAGCAAGTACGCGCGCCCACGGCGAGGCGTCTTCTCCCGTGGCGATTGAGGCCACTTCGTCGTATGTTGCTTCATAGTCTTCCGGAATGTTGGCCTGCTCTTTCATGGGCTCGTATTGCTCTTCAATCTGCTGGGAAGCCATGTCACCCATCGTTTGCAACCCTGTTTGAATGACAAAATACATCACCCCCCCAAGCACAATCACCAACACCAACAGGACGCCGCAGCCAATGCCGCATCCCCAAAGCCACTTGTTTGCCCCACTGCTCTTTTGTTCTGCTTGTTCTTCGTACATGTCCGGTTCGTGCATGCTCTGAATCCCCTCTAGTGTTGCGGCTTACGTAAGAGTTGTAGACGCGCTAACGCGTTGGGCGCGTTTTCCGGCCGCGGGCCAGAAGAACTCTCTATTCGCTTTCAGTCGCCAGCTTTCCCAGTTAAAGGGGGCAGTATACACGGGCCGAGGGGGCGTATACCAACCACCCGTGTTTCCGCGGGGACCGGCGCAATGCAACTACCCCCTGGCAAGGCGGGGCAAGTGTTCCTTAAGAATTTGGCGCAAGCGTTCGGATTGTTTGCGCGCCTGCTCGACCACGTGCTTGTGCGACAGGGGACCAGGAGCGCCGCACGCGTTGGTGATGACCGCGATCGCCGCCGCGCGAAGCCCCAGCTCCTCGCAGCGTTGAAGTTCGGGCGCCGTGCTCATGCCCACGGCGTCGCCGCCCATACATTGTAGCGCGCGGGTTTCCGCGGGCGTTTCGTATGTCGGGCCCGGAACCCACCAATAACAACCTGGCGGCGTCCCTGTCTCTAACGTTAAGGCAAGCTTTAGGCGTTCCGGGCGGCCGGCCCAATGACGGAATGGCCAGGTCCGGGCGGAACGTACTGGCATGAGACCGCCGGCGGGCGCACTGGGCGCCAGGCCGCCCGCGGCGTTGGTGAAGAGGAGGGTGTGCACGCCCCAATCGCGGAGGAGGTCAACGGGCCGTGTTACGGCTGTATAACCATGGCCTTCGTAGAAATGGAGCCGTCCTTGTTGGAGGATGACGGGGATGCCGGCGGCTTCGCCATGGATGAAGCGCCCTTCGTGGCCGGGCACGGTGCTGGAGGCCAAAACGGGAGATTCGGAGAACGTCCACGAAGCGAACCGTTTCGATAGTATCGGCTCGAGGTTGATCCCCGAGCCGCCGGTGATGCTGATAAGAGGACGGGGCGTCAGGGCCGCCATGACGCCGGAAAAAAGACCCGCTGGTACAGTTGGAGGGCGAAATGATCCGTCATGCTGGCGGCGAAATCCACCACGTTTTGGCCGGGGAGATCCCCGGGCCGGGCGGGGGCGATCATGGGGTCGGGCGTTTCCTTGAAATGATAGTACAGTTCACGCAAGATCTTTTTCGCCTTAACCACTTCAGCCGAGATGCTTTCACAGGGATAGAGTTCGGCGTAAAGGTACATGCGCAGCGCTTGGGTCGCTTCCCGCACGTCGGGCGTCATATCTATACGGCCTTCATCACTTCCCTCAACGAGGGCTCGCACCATCGTGTTGATCCGCTGCGCGCTGCTCCGCCCGAGCATCTCCACGCAGTCCCGGGGCAGGTCGTCCTCCGTTATGACTTGGGCGCGGAGGGCGTCGTCAATGTCGTGATTGATGTAGGCGATGGCGTCGCTCAGACTGACCACGGCGGTCTCGCACGAACACGCCTCCTCCGGCCGTTGACCGTGCAATATGCTTTTGGCGCGGGAATGAAGCCGGATGCCTTCGCGGACTTCGTGGGTAAGGTTGAGACCGGCCCCTTGAGGCCGTTCCTCCAGCACATCGACAATGCGCAAACTCTGGGCGCTATGGCTGAAGCCGTGCTCGTAGACGTCGTTCAACACGGCTTCCCCCGCGTGTCCGAAAGGAGTGTGCCCGAGGTCGTGGCCCAAGGCGATGGCCTCGGCGAGATCCTCGTTGAGAAAGAGGGCGCGCGCCGCGGTGCGTGCGATCTGCGCGACCTCGAGGGTGTGCGTCAGGCGCGTGCGGTAATGGTCGCCCTCCGGGGCAAGGAAGACTTGGGTCTTGTGTTTGAGCCGGCGAAAAGCCTTGGTGTGCAGTATGCGATCGCGGTCCCGCTGAAAGACGGTGCGATATTCGTGTTCTGGCTCCGGCGCGCGCCGTCCTTTCGATTCAGCCGCCTTCGTTGCCCATGCGCTGAGCCATGCGCGCTCCCGCTCTTCGACGATTTCTCGCAGCTCCGTTCGCGCCGTCATTTGCCTTTCAGCAATCGCGAGGCCAACTCGTCTGGGAGACCGGCCTCAATGATCTTCCGGCCGGTCGTCTCCATATCATACTCCACCCGCCGGAATTCAAAAGTCATCTTGTCTGTATCGAACAAACCGAAGGCCGCCCGCGAATCGCGATCCCGGGGCTGACCCACGGCGCCGGGGTTGATGAAGTAGCGCGCATCCGGTTGAAGATGATAGAAGGACACGGCGGGATCATATTGGACCGTGCCCTTGTCCGCGAAAAGCGCTGGACGGTGGGTATGCCCGAAAAAGCATAGCCTGAGATCTTTGCCGTTGAGATGCTCCATCTGGCGCATGGCGTCCAACCAATCCACGATGTAATCGTCGCGATTGCTTGGTGAGCCATGAACTCCCACGCTCTGGCAATTGAACCGAATCTGCTCGGGTGTCGAGGCCAACCAGCGGCGGTTGTCTTCCCCAAGCTTCTCGTACTGCCACTCGATAACCTTCTTGGCCGCCGCCCGAAAAAACCACGGATCTTCCACTCCGCACACGGCCGCGTCGTGATTTCCCATCACGGTGGGAATTTGATACATTCGGATGAGGTCAACCACCTCATTCGGATTGGGATTGTATCCGGTGATGTCTCCCAGACAAATAACCTTGTCGGGTTTGACTTTCCCCAAAGCCTTGAGGACTGCACGCGTCGCTTCCAGGTTCGCGTGCAAATCAGCGATCACTCCAATTAACATCCTGCTTCCTTGTAAATGCGCATCGTGCGAGGGCGCACACTCCCTCGTAGCCAGGTAACTCTCTATGGGCGCATTTCAAGGAAACACGCCCCTTCTCACCCAGAGGCCGACATTTTGTCAAGGATCTTGCGCAATTGCAAAATCTTCTTCTTGGCGTGCTGGTTTTTCGGGTCCTGCTCGAGCACGCGTTCCATCCATTTCAACGCCCGCGCGTACTCGCGCCGCTTGATATGCTGCACGCCAATATTGTACTCGGCCGCGAGGATTTTTCTCCGCAAGCGGTGCGACTGCCCCACCTTTTTGTGGGCGTTCTCGTACTGTTGAAGCGCCGCCTCATAGCTGCGGGTCTCAAAATAGAAATCGCCCAACGTCTCTTCTTGGGTAAGGTCGCTACCGGCCGCTTGGAACTGCTGGCGGGCCTTATCCTCCTCTCGCTTTCTCTTGTATTCCTCTCTAGAGTATACCTTGTTTACGGCCGATTTCTCTACAAGGATGCTTAGGTTGTTCGTCTTGGCGTTGTGGGGGATCAGGTAAAAGCGCGGGTCTTCCTCATCGTAGGGATGAAGCGTGTGCCCGTGAATACACTCCCCATCCTCGAATTCGACTACGACCTCATTGCCTTCCGCCCGCCATTCCTCGTATCTGGCGTGACGGTCATAATCCCCGTCAAAACTCTTCACGTAAAACACCGCCTTGAGCTCTGAAAAGCGCACTGGAACCGTGTCCCCGGTGGGCTCACCCTCCCGTGTCATGCGCTCAAGGTAGAAATGGTTCTGATGGGGGTTGAGCGCGAAACACACGCCATAGTCGAGCTTTCCGTCCTTGTAACGCACCACCAAGCGTTGGCGGAGTTGCCGTTTTCTGGCGCGGGGAGTCCGGCTTTCCTTCTCGGCGATAGGGGCATAATGGGTCTGGCAATACAATTGCCCTTCGTGCTCGGTTAGGCACTCTTCACACCCAAATTCCCCGCAGACAAAGCAGTAACCGATGACTTCTTTGTTCGGATGATATGGACACTGCATGGCGAACTCCTGCCGTAGACGATTATCTAATCGCACTACGTTAGTTATGCTATGGTCCTTTCCTCGCATCACTTGCGATCGGACGGACAAAGCTTATCTCGGACCTTTTTGTGCCTTCTACTATTCTCTATACCGCTGCGTGACCTATAGTTCCGTGTAAATAGAAGGAATTATCCGTATACCGTGTCTTGTTAGGCGTAAGCTATGCGTTATCCTTCCCCTTTCTCCCATGTGAATAATGAGGTGCCTCACTCTGTCCCTGCCGGTATTGTAAAACAATCACTTTTAAATTACAAGAGTAAGGCTGAAATTACAAAGTTTTTCAAAATAGTTATTAGTTTTTTGTATATTACGCAAAAGCATATCGCCAGCTATGGCGCCCGCCCAAACGAGGCGCCCGCTCCTAGTGGCGCATGCTCCGGCGTGAGTTTGAAGCCGTGAGGCCGGCCAGGTATAATCGCGCCGCTTCTCTTCATGGGGTGTGAAACGTAAGGGGATACGCGCACAATGACGGAAAACATTGGGAATGTG
>JAWOFY010000250.1:0-5097 GCA_046497285.1 Candidatus Hydrogenedentota bacterium | reverse complement strand
CAACGACAACATGGACCAACGCCTCACGGGGAATGAAGGCGGTCTAATCGTCTATTGGCCGCTGCACGAAGGTCAGGATGGCACGGCACATGACTTCAGCGGCAGGGACTATGACGGCAGCATCGACGGCGATGTCGAGTGGGTTCAGGCGGCTGATTTTCCAGTGGAAGCGGAGGAGGCGCCCCCGCTGGTTGAGACGGCGCCTCCCTCAGTGGTGACCGTGGGCGAGGGTGGAACCGCCTCGCTGGGTCCCGTGGAGGTGCACGAGTATTACGAGGATGAGGCTGAATTCGAGTGGTATTTTGAGGACGAATTGCTTGGTGAAGGGGCGAACACGTGGGATATTACTGACGTGTCGTCGGATGACGAAGGGGTCTATACCGTCGTGGTCAGTCATCCGCCGTTGGATCCCGCGGAGTTCGTGCTGGATGAGCGCGAAGTGGAGCCGGAAGAGTTTGAGATTGAAGTGGTGGTGAGCATCGTTACGCGTCTCCCCCAAGATCGAGAGGCGCGGATCGGCGAGGATGCTACGTTTACCGTGTCGGCCATCGAGGGCTCGACATTTGAATGGTTCTTTAACGGCGAACTCGTTAGTGAGCAGCAATTCCATGTGATCCCGGAGGTCGGCATGGACGACTACGGGACGTATACGGTCTGGGTGCGGCATGACGAGTTTCCTGACGAAGAATGGCAAGTCGAACTTAGCGCTCCCGATATGGTGGAAACGCCTCCGGCCCCGGTCGTGGGAGTCTCGGAAGGCGGCGATGTAACCCTTGGTCCCGTGTTGGTCTTCTCGGAGTACGAAGCCGACGCCACGTACTCCTGGATTTTCGAAGGCACGGAAGTCAGCACGGAACCGGAGTACACCCTCACGGATGCAGCTCGGGAGGATGCCGGTATCTACACGGTTACCGTAAGCCATCCCAGCTTCCCCGAAGACTCGCAATTTGAGGTCGACGTAAAGATGCCGCCATTTGCCCCGGCCGCGGGCGGTCTTGGCTTGGCTGTGTTGGGCGGAGCGTTTGCTCTGCTGGGCGGCGCGTACGGCATCCGGCGGATGCGCAAGTAACCCGCGCCATCTGCCTGATTAGGCAGTGTAGCGCTTCCATGAGATAAGATAGCCCGCTGGGCCAGGTGCTTCACCTTGGCCCAGCGGGCTGCGTGATTGGGGTGGAATTGGAGGCGGTATCTCCAATTCAAAGGCAGCGCGGGGGAAACAAACCCCGCGTTATCCCTCCTCGTTTATGGGCGGCCGCATTTGGGATAGGGCCGTAGTGAGGATTTCCACGATGAGCTGATTTTGGGATTTGTGTTCGCCCCGTGCGGCGAGGCGGAGGGCTTCGTACACGTCCGAGGGAAGGTTCAGCGTGAGCTTGACGGTGTCGTAGAGCGGGCCATTACCGGGAGGCGGCCAGTCCGTCCCTTTGTTCGCCGTGAGATCCACAAACAACTCCTCCTGGACCGGCTCGGGAAGCGGCAGGCCCGACAGGTCCGCATCCGGAAAACATTCCGCCAGGATTTCGAGGTTGCTTTTTCCCTCCTGGACCCGTTCACGGACGTGTTCGCGGCCCCCGAGTTGGTTTAGCAGGCGGGTGAAGCCGGCGGAGGCGATGGCGTACCCCGATTGGCGAACAAAGTCGATGGCCTGATCCCCTTCGAGATCCCTACGCACGCCCTCAATGATGCGCTCCTGCTTTAGGGTGGATTTTGACGCCATGGGAATACCGCCTCCGCGCGTTCGTTGCGTATTGTAGTGAGCTCACTGGTGTAGATAGTATAGTAATTTGTTTACACAATTGCAAGTAGAAGGCGCCTTGCGCATATTGCCGAAGACCGCTCGCTTATCCTAAGCCATTTTCGCGAGCGTTTTTGGCGCATTGTTGGCCCCGGTCGAGGGGTGGTGTGCGCCCCAAATCCAAAAACGCCGGCGTCTGGGAATACCCGGTCCGCTTTCTTCGGATTGGGATCGCGTAATCTTCGGAATACGTATTGGGGCATTCATTGTTTTATAGGTCATCAAATGTGGGGTTGTATAGCCGGTGCGGTAAGGGCGGACGCCTGATGATTCGCTCGTACGCATGGAGGAGTTTCCAAGCATGATACGGTGTGGCGCTATGGCTTTGGCGTTTTTTGTAACCTTTTCGGCGGCCGGTCAACTCCAATGGGATACGCAGGAATCGGAACACTACATGGAGCCAGGGCAAGAGCGGGTGAAGACCACTTTCTCTTTTCAAAACGTTGGCGATGACCCCGTCACCATTGAGCGGATCAGTTCCACGTGTGGATGTACAGTCCCCGACTTGGAGCAACGGCGCTATGAGGCCGGGGAATCAGGCGAAATCGAGGCGGTGTTCGTGGCGGGGGAACTCACGGGGCGGCAGGCCAGCAGGATCATCGTGAGAACGGATTACCAAAACTCGCCCACGCACGTCTTGCGCATGGTCGTGCATGTGCCGGAAATCCTGCGCCTTTCCACGAACACGTTGACCTGGGGCGTGGCCGGGGAGGCGGAAGCGAAAACCATTGAAGTGCGCAGCGGGTTGGACGAGCTTGTCCACGTCACATCGGTGGAGTCTTCTACAGACCTGATCGAGGCTGACTTGGAAGAAGTGGAGCCGGGGGCTTTGTATCGCATCACCGCGAGGCCGAGGGACACCAGCAAGCCCGTCTTTGGCGTCATCCGGATAATGACCGATTATCCCCCGGACGACCCGGCGGTATGGTCCGCCCATGCGCGCGTGTTGCCGCAAGAACACATCGGGCGTCAAGAACCCGTCCGGCGCGCGGCCGGGGCGGATGACGGCGAGGCCTCATCCGGCGCCGCCGAGCAACCCACCGTCACGCTTGAACCGCGCATGGTGGTGTGGCGGCGGCAGGATGGCGCCGAGCCCAAACGAATTCACGTGCGGATTGACAGGGAAGAGGGGGGGAGCCTCGAAGTCCTTACGAGGAGTAACGAAAACTTCTTTTACACGTTGGAGGAAGAAGAAAAGGGCCGCCACTACATTCTCACCATCACGCCCTTGAGCACCGAAACGCCGGCTCGAACCGTCTTCCAATTTGAGCCGGGAGCGGATGTAGACGCTAGCGCGCCCATCGCCGCTGTGGCGGCAGTCCTCGACCGTTCGTAGCCCTGCGCCCGATACTCACCCCTTTAGGGGTTGCAAAACCTTTGTGAGCCCGGCTGCTGCGACTCCTGCCGACGAGTTTTCGGGAGAGGGAGATGTGGCATGCACAAGAAGCGTCCCCCATCCTCATCCCCGCGAAAGCGGGGGTCCAGCGGGTGCGTGCTGCTCTTGGGATTTGGATCCCCGCTTTCGCGGGGATGACGGTGCGGGGTGGGATTATCCACACATCTTGGGTGGAGTAGCTACTCTTCTTGCGTCAACGCTTTCCGCACCCGTTCAGCTTCGGGGACGCTACCGTCCCAGTAATCCACGATTCCGCCGTCGCGCACTAGAATGAAGCGGGGCGGCGCGGCGCCGATATGATGCGCGAAGGTTTCTATCCCGATGCGTTCAAGGGGAAACAAGGGCTGGGTCGCGCTCCGAAACTGGTCCATGGCGGCTGGCTCTCCCAAAACGAAGGCCATTACGTCGGGGACGCCTTCCTCGAACATCAATGCGTGGAGTTCAGGCACGGTCGCCATGCAATGCTCGCAATTGGCGCTGTACATGGCGATGAAATGCTCGCCATCGCCCAGATCCACCGTCGTCCCTCCGTCTTGATACGTCATCTCCGCGAAAGGACGCTCGGCCTCCGCCGGCGCTTCGCCATAGCCCCCATACAGGCCGCCGCCGAGGACCGCCAACGCTCCTGCGCTTGCTACTACGGCACGTAACACCGGCCGGTTTTTTCCCGCGGAAGGCTCCTTAAGGGGATGCCGCCGCAACCGGTCAGCGCCCCACGCGCCTCCGAGCAAAGCCATCATGACGAGGTTCTTCGTGGCGGTGACGGCGGGCGTCATCTCGACATAGGCGCCGAAGCAGCCGCATTCATCGAGGTCTTGAAAGAACCACCCATACCCCACGAGGGCCGTGAACCCAGCCAGTAAGCAAAACGTGATGAGGCGCGTCGCCCCTTTCAGCCGTACGCCCGCCAGCAACGCCATGCCCAGTAGCGTTTCGGCCGCCACCGTCCCGAAAGCGGCGGCGGTGAGCGCTTGGGGACCTTCGAGGAGCCCATAGGCTTGGATCTGGCGTTCGAACATCTGCATGTCCAACGCCTTGAGCAAGGCGCTGACGATGAATACCGCGCCAAGGAGTCGCTCCACTATCGTGCTGTACCGCATGGGAATGTAAACGCCTTTCCAGTTGCGTCTGGCGAGCAGTGTACATCAAGATTCCAGCAAAACGATAGCCGCCCGCAGGGAGACAGCCCCACGGACGGCTATGGCCGAAACAAGGAGGAAACAATGGGCGTGCTTTTTTTAGCCGCGGGCGCCCCGCCAGCGGCGTATCCCAAGCCCCGCCAGGCCGATGCCAAGCAGGGTCATTGTGGCCGGTTCAGGAACTACGCGGCCGTTGAGGCGAAAGGCGAGGTTGGCGGGGGTACCGTTATCCGTCCAACTTCCAACCGTGCCCGAGGCCTCGTTAAACTGCCAGGAGGATCCGCTTCCGCTGGTGTTGCTGTGACGCCAACGGAAATCTTCACGAGCTACAACAGAGGCATCCGCCGCTATCGAGAGGAAGTAGTTCGCGCCCGCGTCGACGCGGAGGCCTTCGCCGGGCAGCGTCCAGCCAAAGTGGTCCCCGCCATTTGGGGTTACAGTATCGGTGAAGCCGGCAATTATGCTCCCGGGCTTCCCAGCCTCCTCATCAAAGAACCGAATAGTGTAGTCGAAACCATCGGTGGGAGGATTGGTTTGCTCTCCCCACCATTCAAGGCTGGTGATCACCCGGTCGAGTTCGCCCGCGTCCCCGATAGTGAAGGCATCCGCATAGTAGCTAATCCAAAGGTCGCTTTCAACACTAGACGAGGCTCCACTGTTCGGCGCCTGCTCATACAGCGGGGTGGCGGATGCGGGCAGGCCCAGCAATCCTATTGCGGCCACGGCCAGCGTGGCGCACGCCGCGAGGCCAAGCATTGAGCATGGTG
>JAWOFY010000206.1:0-5531 GCA_046497285.1 Candidatus Hydrogenedentota bacterium | reverse complement strand
GAAAAGCGCCACGAGCGCCAGTCCCCCCAGTAGAATTCCGGCACATCTAATCCGAATTTGCGTCATTTCCATTCCACGTTTTGTTCACGCCGGACAAGGCCGGTCAATACCCCTCTGCCGCCAAACACGGCGCCTTCGTCAGGCCCTTCTTCGGCCGCTTGCTCTGCGGCCCCCCTTAAAGTGCTCGATACGGGTGAGGAGGGGTTCGCCAAAACCTAGGATGACAACCCCAGCTCGGATGTGAGCGAGGCCGGTCCCGCTGCCACGCCTCACATGCCCTACGATAACACCTTGAAGGCCGGGGGGCAAGTTCAATGCGGGGCCGGCTTCGGCGGTGACCTCGCGCGCGGTGAGGCCGAACTACCTCGTCCCGCTACTCCTTGGCGTCCATGGCGGTGCGTGGGCGTTTGACAAGAGTGGCGGTAAGTTTGTGGGTTTCCCTCTCCCGCATCGGCCGATGCGCCTAGCCGTCCGGGCTGATGATGAATCCGCTGGCTTACCGTGGCGCGCTTCTCTCGGGGGCCGCATGTGAACCAGAGGGGGGGAAACTTAGTCTTTGCTTCGTATCACGGCGTAGTCAATGGAAGGGAGGCCGGTCGTGGCGTAGCCCGTGAGAATGAACAGTAAACCGCCTAAAGGAACGAGGGACGGGACGGGCGAAGGGAAGATTTGCTACCAACCGTGAGCGAGGCGTCGAGCCGTGAGCAAGGCGTCGAGGCTATTATCCATTTGGGGTAAGAGGGGCGAATAGGCTACAATTAGAATGAGTTCAGTGAGCAGGCCGGACGGCCGCCGCGTCTGAGTGGCGCGGAGGAAAGTCCGAACTCCATAGGGCAGGGTGCTTCCTAACGGGAAGGCGGGGTAACCCGACGGAAAGTGGCGCAGAAACGATACAGCCTACGTCTCCGGCATAGCGCCGGAGGCCGGCAATGGTGAAAAGGTGCGGTAAGAGCGCACCAGCGGTTTGGCGACAGACCGGCTGGCTAAACCCCACCCGGAGCAAGTCCAAATAGGGGAGCATTGGAGTGGCCCGCTCCGCTCCCGGGTAGGATGCTAGAGGCGTCTGGTGACGGACGCCCAAGATGAATGGCCGTCTCTGGGACGCGGCCTGTCCGCCGTCCCTATGACAGAATTCGGCTTACAGGCCTGCTCACTGAGCAATGGCTTCTTCGCTTCCACCCCCGTCGGTAGACGGGGTTTCTCAATTATTCTTCCGCCCCGTCTACCCCGGTCTCCATCCGCTCGTGCATGCGCTTCAACGCCCAGAGATCTTCCCGCAACATCTCCGCCATTTCCGGATTCTCGTCCTCTATGCGATGGCAATTCCGGAAAGCTTCCTCAAAACGTTCGAGCATGATGAGGGTTTGGGTATGAAGGATTAGCCCGTGCTGATGATGGGGGTTTTCGCGTAGAAGCGCGGCGAGATGATGCTCGGCTTGCTCGAATTCCCCTTTGTGAAAATGGCGCAGCCCGTGTTGCAACGACTTGGGCTCGAAGCGCGTTCCCAGCCAATCCAGCCCTTGTTTGCCAAAATACACAATGGGAGGCAACACAAGGAAGAGCATTAACTCGGGCCGCCCGAGGTAAGCCGCCGTCAGGTTGCAGGGGATGTACAATAAGCCCGTAACCACCGCCGCCTTGAGCGCCACCGCCCGCCATGGGCGGATATGGCGGCGGGCATGGCCCATCTTGGGGGGATAAGACGAGGTATGCTCGGCCTTTTCCTGACTGGCGTTGAAGCGTTCGAGAAAACGGTCCAGATGCTGGTCAGGCCCCTTGCGGTGCCAGAACTCGATGGCCATGTCCGATTCCTCCACGCGCAGCAAGGTGGTTGGCGGACGTTCGTAGGCCGCCGTCCAGGCATTCATGCCAAACCAGATCGCGGCTCCCAGCGCGAACACCGCCGCGGCGATGGCTGCCGCCTGCACGAAAGGATTGGTCAGGACCGGCCGGAGGCTTTCCTCCAGGGGTTGCAGGGTAAGTAGTCCCAATGCCCCGCCCGCAGCCAAGGCGGCCACTAACAGACTCAGGTTGCGAAGAAGTCCCAAACTGTGGCGCCGGCGCCGGCGGGAAACTGTGATCCATTCCACGGGGATATAGGCCGAAAAACTCGCCGCCCACGTGCGAGCGTGGTAGACTAGGACGGTCCCCTTTAACTCCAGCCACGTACTGCGAGGACCACCGACCTGGTCAATGCGCACCCGCTGGTTGGCTAGCTTGTCACCGTTAACCCGGTCAGAAATTGATTTGTCAGGACAAGTTGGCATATTCATATGCTCCTATTATAACAGTCGGAGTCGCAATCAAGCCAACGCTCCCCAATCGCCGGATAAGGATTCGCAAGAATCGTATCGCTTCCTTCCGCGCGGCTCATAAATGCCGGCGAGACGCCGGCGGCACGTTCTCACCCATTAGATGAGGATGAATTTCCTTTCTTGGGCTGACTTGTCCGGCGATTGGGGACGCCAGGGCCGCTGTCAATTGCCGGGTTGTACGGGTGCGCTCGGAGTGTCTTTTGAAGGCGGATCGGGGTCGCGGAATTCTCTTGGTGCAAGGGAGATTAAAGCTGCGTTCCTTACTTCGGTGACGTCCGCACGAGGCTCAAGCCCACTTTCTAATTGAAAGCGCGTGTTATGGAAGTGTATGTATTAGTGTGTTTTCTTAGCAAAATCCGCGCCATTTCTTGACTTTCTTTCGTGGGGTGTGGTACGTTTTGGCGCATTCATGCAGAGTGGGAACCTACCCTGATCCGGTGATTTCGGGCGCGCTGAGTTAGCAGGGATAGGTGGGACGATATAAGCGGTGTCTTCCCCGATAACGTGGGCGTATTTGTCGCAGATCTTGCCGCGCAAAAAGTGAATATACCTCTTTGTATAAGCGGATTTAACATGGAAGCAATTTACGGGTACTAGCGAGAACAAATTTCATGGACTATAAATCGACGCTTAACCTTCCTCAGACAGGCTTTCCGATGCGGGCCAATTTACCCGAGCGTGAGCCGGAGCGGTTAACAAAATGGGAAGAAAAGGACCTTTATGGGGCCTTGCGAAAGGCCTCCGAGGGACGTCCTAAGTATGTGCTTCACGATGGGCCGCCCTACGCCAATGGTGACCTCCATGCCGGCCATGCCCTGAACAAGGTTCTCAAGGACTTTGTGGTGCGGTCTAAGCAGATGGCGGGATATGACGCGCCGTACGTGCCGGGTTGGGATTGTCATGGTCTGCCTATCGAGTACAAAGTGCTCGCCGAGGAAGGGGAAAGCGCCGCCTCGTTGAGTCCAAATGAAATCCGCCAACGCTGTCGCGAGTTTGTTTTTCGCTATGTGGATTTGCACCGCCAGGGCTTCAAGCGCTTGGGCGTGGTGGGGGATTGGGACAATCCCTATCTTACGCTAAGTAAGGATTATGTGGCCAGTATCGTGCGGGTTTTTGGTCAGATGTACTTGGATGGCTACGTGTACCGGGGGCTGAAGCCCGTATACTGGTGCGCGCATTGTCAAACGGCCTTGGCGGAAGCGGAAGTCGAGTACGCGAGCCATGTTTCCCCCGCTGTGTATGTGAAATTCCCCGCCGAGAGCGTCATTCCCGGGCTGGAAGGTCCGGCGTCCTTTGTGATTTGGACCACGACGCCGTGGACCCTGCCCGCCAACTTGGCCATAGCGGTGCATCCCGACTACGAGTATGTGGCGTTACGGGTGAATGGCGAGAACCTCATCGTGGCCTCGGGCCTGGGCGCGCGGGCTATGTTGGAGTGCGGAATTGAGGATTACGAGAAGGTGGCCGAGTTCAAGGGCAAGGAGCTGGAAGGGCTACAGTACCGCCACAGCCTTTTCCCGGACCGCCTGTGTCCCATCATCCTTGGCGAGCATGTGACCTTGGAAGCGGGTACGGGGTGCGTTCATACGGCCCCGGGCCACGGCCACGAAGACTATGTGGTTGGCGCCGAATACGGCATCAAACCGTTGTCCCCCCTCGACGGACATGGACGTTTCACGGCGGAAGCCGGCCCCTATGAGGGGCTGCATGTGTTTGAGGCGAACTCCGTTATTGTTAACGACCTTGAGGATAGCGGGCATCTACTCAATCATGAGTTGTTTGATCACAGCTATCCCCATTGCTGGCGGTGCTCGAATCCGGTAATCTACCGCGCCACGCCGCAGTGGTTCATTTCAATGGACCACAAGGATTTCCGCGAGCGGGCAGACCAGGCGGCGAGCGAGGTCGAGTGGTTGCCCGCTTGGGGCGAGGAACGGATGCGAAGCATGCTGAAGAACCGGCCGGACTGGTGTATCAGCCGGCAGCGAGTCTGGGGCGTGCCTATCCCCGTGTTCTACTGCGTGGGTTGTGGCGAGCCCCACGCCACCAGCGAGAGCTTCAAGAAGATCGAGGAGTTGGCCCTTTCGGAGGAGCACGGCATTGACCGATGGTTTGACTCGGATGTGGCCGACCTTATGCCAGAGGGCTCGGCATGCCAGCACTGCGGTGGAACGGAGTTTCAGAAAGAAAACGATATTTTGGACGTGTGGATCGACTCCGGCATAAGCCATGCGGCGGTGTGCGAACGCCATCCTGATTTGAGATGGCCGGCCGACATGTATCTTGAAGGCACGGACCAATTTCGCGGCTGGTTCCAGAGCAGCCTCCTGTTTGCGGTGGGAACCCGCGGCGCCGCGCCCTATCGCACGGTGGTTACCACGGGCTACGTCATCGATGTGGAAGGCCGCAAGATGAGCAAGAAGCTTGGGGACAGCTTCGGGGCCGATGATTTGATGGCGCAATACGGTGCGGACATTACCCGCCTGTGGATCGCTTCGGAGAACTATCGGCAGGACGTGCGCATCTCGGATCAGATCATGGATCACATCAAGGACACGTACCGCCGATTGCGCAACACGTTTCGGTACATGCTGGGCAACCTATACGATTTTGCTCCGGATGCGGCCGTTTCGTATGAGGAGCTGGAGGAAGTAGACGCGTGGGCGCTGCACCAAGTGCAGACGCTCAAACAACGCGTGCTGGCCAGCTACGAGCGCTTTGACTTTCATCAAGTTTTCCATGGCGTGCATAATTTCTGCACGGTGGAGATGAGTTCGTTTTATCTCGATATTCTCAAGGATCGGTTGTACACCTTCGCCAAGGATAGCCACGAACGGCGGGCGGCGCAGACTGTGATGGCGGAGATTTTGACGGATCTTTTGAAGCTGCTGGCGCCTATCATCCCTTACACCGCCGACGAGGCATGGGAACATCTGCCGGAGCATTTGCGCACGGCCGAAAGCGTGCATATGGCCGCATTTCCGGGGGTGAAGGAGGAGTTTATTCTGGAAGGACCGTTGCTTCATACATGGGATGAACTGATGCGTATTCGAGGCGAGGTCTCGAAAGCCCTTGAAGAAGCTCGGCGGGCGAAGAAGATCGGCAACTCCCTTGAGGCGGAAGTGACCTTGACCCCGGTGGACGCCGAAATGGAAGGGCTGCTTCGGGCCAAGGAGTCGCAATTGGCGATCACACCCGTACCCGGGGGAGTAGGCC
>JAWOFY010000027.1:0-4682 GCA_046497285.1 Candidatus Hydrogenedentota bacterium | reverse complement strand
CCCGCGCCGCTCGACCCCTTCGAGGTCACATGGCCAGATGCGGGGGAGGTGACCGAACTCGTCGAAGAGGTAGGCGTGGATGAAGCCGTGAAAGGTCTAGATATTTCCATTGATTGGAGCGATTGGGAAACGGCCATGGAAAAGGCCCTCGGCGAGTACGGCTTCAACACGTTCCGCCTGCCTCCCACCGGCATGGGCGGCGGCACATTCCACGCCCAATATCCGCCGCGATTGCTTGGGTTCGGAGCGGAGGAGCCCGAGTATCAGGCCTTGTTTACCGCCTACTGGCAGAAAGTGGAGGCGAAACTGCGGGAAAAGGGCTGGCTCGACAAGGCGTATCTCTATTGGTTCGACGAGCCGGCGCCCGGTGACTATGACTTCGTGATGGAAGGCTGGGAACGCATCCGCGAGGCGGCCCCGGACATCCGGCGCATGCTCACCGAACACGTAACGGAGGAACTGCTCGGCGGGCCGGATATCTGGTGCCCTGTGTCGCCGCAATTCGACATGGACGCCGCCGACGCGCGGCGTGAACACGGGGAACGGTTCTGGTGGTATGTCTGCACCGTGCCGAAGGCGCCCTATGCCACGCTGTTTATCGACCATCCCGGCACTTCATTGCGCGCTTGGTTGTGGCAAACGTGGCAGCGGGAGATTGATGGCGTACTCGTCTGGGAAACCACGTATTGGACCAGTGACGCGGCGTATCCCGATAGCTTGCAGAATCCCTACGAGGATCCCATGGGGTGGCAGAGCTCGTATGGGATTGAACCTGGAACGCAGCAGCCCTGGGGCAACGGCGATGGGCGCTTCTTGTATCCGCCGCGGGCGGCCGCCGATGGCGATCCGGAGGAGCCGGTGCTCGAAGGGCCGGTGGATAGCATCCGGTGGGAAATGCTGCGGGATGGCATCGAGGATTACGAGTATCTGGCGATCCTTGAACTGCTGTTGGAACAGCATGGCGGGACGCTCAACGGGGCCGAGCGCGAGCAATACGAAGCGTTGCTTGAGGTCCCGGCGGACATCACCGCCCGCATGACGGACTTCACCGTGGACCCGGCCCCTATCGAGGAGCGCCGCCACGAAATCGCCCGGGCAATCGAGGCGCTCAAGGCGATGAACGAGTGAGGGGGCGCTACTCGATATAGCCCAAATCGGAAAGGCGTTTGCGTATCTCCTCCTCTTCTTCCGCGGTGTAGCTCTCATCGCCGGGGGAGAGGAGGCCTTTTTCGCTCAATGTCTCAAGGATCTTTTCCGCCGCGAAGTCGGGCGTGTCGTTGGGGTCGACGGCGGCGTCCAGTGTCTCGCCTTCCGGTTGGAGATCCGGGCTGGTAACGAGGACGATCACGCCGTTGCGCGAAAGGAGCTTGCAGACGTAGGCCGCGATGGCGGGGCCGCCCAAGTGCTCCACGTGTTTCCCGTCGAACTCTTCAACGCCCTTGCCCTGTTCCACGAGGCGTTTACCCAATGCGCGGGCGGTTTCCGCCACGCTGGCGCCCGTCAGGCGTATCGATAGGCCTTGATACATGGTTGATTTCTCCCTGTGGCGGCTGCTTGGAGCGCTTTCATGCCGGCGAGACGCCGGCGGTACGGATGTCAGCCCGTTATCACGCTTCCCTGCATGTCGGCGGGTATTTCCACGCCGAGGCGATCTAAGATAGTCGGCGCGATATCCATGAGCTGAAGCCCGGTCAATTCCCGGCCGCCGGCGGGATTGCCATCGTCCATGATGAAAATGCCCTCGTAATCGTGGTTGGCGTCGTCCGGACCGGTGTCGTTCTCGAAGGTATACACGCTGTCGAATCCGACCGTCCCCACGGATCGCCAATGCAGATTGCCGAAGTACACGATAAGGTCCGGCGCCACGCCGTTCACCTCGAGATAGGTCTCCTCCGGTTTCAGCACGCGGTTGTTCATGGGCTGGCCATCGGGATCGGGTAACGCCTCGAGCCGGGCGGCCAGTTCATCGCGAAAGCCCTCGTACTGCGCGGCGGGAATGATTCCCTCGGGCTCGCGGCCCTCGACGTTGAGAAACACGCGGGCGTAGTATCCGCCAGAACTCCAGACCTGGGTCCGGCCCCAGTCGATGGGGCTGTCCTCAATTCGTTGACGCGGCTCGGGGGGCTCTTTGAGCGTGAGCAGCCCCTCGTTGATGAGCCATTGATTGATGCAAAATCCGCCGTGCATCGCCTTGGCCCCGTGGTCCGACACCACCATCACGGCCGTGTCCTCTCGCGCCAGCTCAAGCAGCTCGCCAATACGCCGATCCACGGCTTCGTAGAACTCGCGGAAGACGTGTTCCCACCGGTTGCCGGGCTCATACTTGGGATGGTCCGGATCGCAGAACTTCCAGAAACCGTGGTGGATGCGGTCCATGGCCATCTCCACCATGATGCAGAAATCCCACGGTTTGGTGGTCATGAGATGGCGCACGGAATCGAACCGGTTGTGTATGAAGGCGTGGATGTCGCGGAGGAGGCGTTCCTTGTCATCGGTGCGGAAATCCCTGACATCCAGCACATACTCGCCCACGGCCTCGAACAGCTCCGCCTTGAGTTCCTTGGGGTAGGTGAACTCCGCGTCCGTGTCCGGCGCGAGAAATCCCGCCGTGAGCCAGCCATTGACCGGCTTGACGGGATAGGTCTGCGGCACGCCCGCCACGATCACTTTCTTGCCCTGGCGCGACAGGATGTCCCAAACCCGTTTTGCCTTCACCGCCGTGCTGTTGGCCGTGAAGAGGGCGTCGTAGGAATGGTCCTTGCGATTGCGGAATCCGTAAAACCCCAGGGTTCCGGGATCCTTACTCGACAGCATGGACGCCCACGCCGGCACCGTGATGGGGGGATCGCAACTGCGCAACCGGCCCCAGCGGCCCCGCTCCATAAGCGAGCGGAGGTTGGGCAGATCAAAGGCGTCCGGCCCAAAGATGAAACGGGGTTCCGCGCAATCCAACCCGATGACAAGCAGACGTTCGGCGGATGCCATGGGATTCAAACGCCTATCGCTGGCCTTGGGCCCATTCGATTAGCACCTTGGCCACCTCGGGCCGGGTGAATTCTTCGGGGAGCATCTCGCCCTTCTGAAGCAATTCGCGCACCTTGGTGCCGCTGAGGAAGACGTGATCCTCCGGGCCGCCGGGACAGGTTTTGGTGGACGCCATCATCTTGGTCTTCTTGGAGTAGAAGGCGTGATCGAAGAACAAGGGCTCAATGCCGATTTCCTCGGGACTGAATTCATCGAAGATCTTATGGGCGTCGTACGTGCCGTAGTAATTGCCTACCCCCGCGTGGTCGCGGCCCACGATGAAATGGGTGCAGCCGTAGTTTTTCCGGATGATGGCGTGCATGATGGCCTCTTTGGGACCGGCGTAGCGCATATTGACCGGCATGAGCGAGAGCATGACATGTTTGGCGGGATAGTAGTTGTCCAGCAATACGCGGTAGCAGCGCATTCGCACATCGCCGGGGATGTCGTCGCTCTTGGTGGTGCCCATCAGCGGATGAATCAGCAGGCCGTCGCACATTTCGAGGGCGCACTTCGTAAGATACTCGTGGGCCCGGTGAATGGGGTTGCGGGTCTGGAAGGCCACGATGCGTTGCCAGCCGCGTTCCGCGAAGGCGGCGCGGGTCTGCTCGGGGGTGAAGTTGTGGTCCTCGAACTCGATGGTCCGGGTCTTCAGCACGTCGATATCGCCCGCGAGAAACACTGGTCCCAGCGAGAGCGTGTAGGCCACGCCGGGATGGGCCTCGTCCGTCGTCCCGTAGACCTTGGCCGCAATTTGCTTGTGGTCGAACGTGAATTTCTCGGACACATGCAGAATCGCCGCCACTTCCCCCTCGGGGTCTACGATGGCCGCCTCGTCGCCCGGCTTAAGTTTCGCCGCCGTGTCCTCGTCGACGGCCAGGTGAATGGGGATTGTCCATGGAACGCCGTCGCGCAGGTGCATCGTGTCGATCACCCGGCGAGTCTGTTCCTCGTTCATGAAGCCTTCCAAGGGGCTGAAGATGCCCTTGGCGATGTTGTCGATGTCGAAGGCCGTGTAGCCGTCGACGGGGATACGCGGAAGGCTCTGGGCCTTGGTCCGCGCTTCTTCGAGGGCGCTCCCCGTCAACAGCCTGTTGACCAAGCGCCCGCCATGGGGTGTAATCTGCACGTTTCTCCTCCGGACTGAATTAGATACGCCAAGCCCCGCCCGTAGCGCCGTTTAGGTAGGAAATAGGAATGCGCGCTGCACCTTCGCGATGGAAGGCGGGATCGCCCCCCTGCGGAATGTGAGGCAGGGAACCAAGAACGAGCGCGACTATACCAATCTTGAATACCGCCGCGCAACGTCGCTTAAGGCCCCCAATCGCCGGATAGGGCGGTTTGCGGGGCGTTTACATCCCCCGGCCCTTCGGGCCACCCCCTTCAAAGGGGGAATTGATCCGTTCGCCTGTTGGGTGAACTGCGGCCCACCCGGTGTGGCCCCTTTGGATTGGAAAATTCCCCCTTGAAGGGGGATCAAGGGGGATGTTGTTCCCTGGAGCAGCCGCTTACCCGGCGATTGGGGAAGGCGGCCTGAAAGGCTTGCAAGCCGCCGTTCAGGCGGCGTTTGTGACGAGACACAGAAAAAAGAAGCGCCCGGACCAGGGTGTTTTGTTTGTCCTGGCCCGGACGCTTGACATTACCGCACAAAAAGGACC
>JAWOFY010000094.1:0-4619 GCA_046497285.1 Candidatus Hydrogenedentota bacterium | reverse complement strand
ATATGGTGTCGCCCTGTGCAGTTTTATTCAGGGCATCCTGCAGGTAACGGAAGGCATTGGTCCAGGAAGTACCGTCATTCAGTCCGTTGGCATCACCATCCACATAGATCACTTCCGGGGGCCGCCAGGCATGTTTCGATGATTTGTTTCCCGAGGGGCATAAGGTCGGGGTGTAAGAACTCGTTCAGTTGCCTGTGAAAGAATGCGGTTAGAATTTCCGCACCGCGATCGTAGGCTTCGATCCCTACTTCCGGTTGGGTCTCAACCTGTAACAACCAGTGACCAATGGTCTGGCCCTCGACCATGATGGTATCCAGCGAGTAGCCCAGCAGCGGGCAGCGCGAGGGCGTCACCTGCTGCGGCGTGAACCAGGCGCCGCCCCGGCGGGCCAGGTAGTCGCGCGCGATCCACTGCGGCATGAAGCCCACTTTCCATGCGCCCACGTGCTGATTCGGGCATATGATATAGCGCACCTGGGGGGTATCGATGATTTGCTGGAGTAGCAGGTTGGCCTGGTCGACCTTGCGGCCGGTGGCAAACGGCCAGTACGAGCCGACTCCTTCCGAACTCATTTCGTCGGTCTCGACAATGCTTGGGTTGGCGCTGCCGCGCGGCGAGACGAGCCGCCAGAGCCACGCGAGAGCGGGGGGGAGCACATGAAACATGCCGAAGATGCCGTATGACGGCTCGGCCGAGGTGCAGGGCGGTGTGCGAATCCCGAAACTGCGCACGTCCACACGCACCGGTCCGCTCAAGACATCGGGCACGATCCGCCTAGGCAAAATAACCCGCGGATTCGGGCAGGGGCGGCCAGGAGCGTCCTCGATGTGTTCCCAGATGAGCGCTGTGCCTCCTGGCGCCGCGTCAATGTTGAGAAACAAAAGCGGTTCCGGCGGATGTACGGTAGTCGATTCGAGGTGAGGGTCGGTGCCATAGCGATCGATGTGGTTGGTGCGGATAAACCACGCATCCTCGGCGTCCATCAGGGCCAGGCGCCCGTCGCCCCGGTCGAGGGACGGGTGACACAGGGCCATATCGTCCGTGATGGGCCGGATGTCGCAATTGCGGGGCACGACAATAAGCCACTGTTCGTTATTGACCGTATTTGTGCCTAGCAATAGACGGCCGTCGGGTTGGCGGTGCACTTGCTCGAGCATCTCGCTTTTGCCGCCGCCGCTGGCGCCTTCGTGCATAATGGTGATGCGGTTGTCGTACGGCGTAATCATCTGGACCGTCGAGCAGTGGTTGGTAAGCCAAGCCTCTTTTTCACCCAGGTTAATCAGCACGCCATAGACGCCCTTCTTGGCGCTGGGGCCCGGATACAGGTTGTAGCTGAACAGCTCGTGAAGCCCGCGCATACGGTTATGCACCACGACCTGTTTGCCGTTGAAATGCGTGTGCCGCATGGGCGGCGCCACGTAAATGATGGACTTCGGCGCGAAATCATCGGGCAGGCTCTGCGGGTCGAGAATGCCTTGAAGCTGCGCCAATCCAAGGGCAAAGAAACCGGCGTTGGCCGGACACACCGCCATGGCGTCCACGCCCACCCCTCGCGCACCGGCGACAAAATAAAACAGGGCCAGCTCTTGGGTCTTGAGCCACTCGAATGTCGCCTCGCGCACGGTCTCGAACGGCTGGTCGAACCGGTCTGAGAAGTGGGGCTTGTCCGTGGGCCGGTCATCGGCGACCAACATGCAGTCGGGGTCGCGCCGCCGCATATAGGGCTCGACATAGTTTGCCGCCACGCCATTTTTCACACGGCACACGCGCGCCTCGGGCACGCGTTCGCCTCCCGGAAGATCGTATGCTACCTCGTGCCAGCCATCCGGCCCGGCATCGCGTGTGGCCAGCGCCACCAGATCGTCCACATGGCGCGCCACGGTGTAGCCTGGGCATGCATTGAGCAGCTCTGCTGCTTCGCGCGGGATCTCGCGGTGCAAGGGGTCAAAATGCTTGGTCATATAATGGGGTTTCCTTTCGAAGATGTGGGAGTGGCGCTCCGGGGGAGTGGCGCCTCCTGGAAGCGGCGCCCTGAATGAAGCGCCCGGCCATAGCGCGCATATAGTACTTCATCAACACAAAAAGATTCAACGATCAATTCACTTCCCAATCGCAGGGTAATGAAACAGTTGAAGGCTACAACATTCCCCGGCACACCGTCTATTCCGGCGATTGCAGTGAACAGGACGCGCCCCAAAAACCGACCAAATTGTTAGGAGAACTCCTGCGGGCTGGGGGTTGACAGAGGAATAGAGAGGAGGGTATAGTTATTTCGTTACTGGACGAAGTGACGGAGTGGAGCCATGCGGGAAATTCTCGCCATTACGAAGGCCTTGGCCGACAACAATCGTGTCCGCGCGCTCATGGCGTTGCGCGAGGGCGAGTTGTGCCTGTGCCATTTGATTCATTTGCTTGAGCTGGCGCCGTCCACCGTGTCGAAGCACATGTCCATTTTGCAGCAGGCGGGCTTGGTGGAGACGCGCAAGGAAGGGCGTTGGATTCATTACCGGCAGGCGGACGCCCGGCAAGGGTCGCCTGTTCACGGCGCGTTGGAGTGGTTGCGGGAAGCCCTCACTGACGATGCGCAAATCGCGGCGGACAAGCTGAGGCGGCAGACGGTGTGCTGTCAGTCCTTGGAGGAGTTGGCGGAGTGTTACCACCGAAATTGAAGGTGTTGTTCCTGTGCACGGGCAATTCGTGCCGCAGCCAGATGGCGGAGGGGTGGGCCCGGCATCTGCTTGAGGGGCAGGTCGAGCCGTATTCGGCGGGCATCATGGCGAATGGACTGCATCCCGACGCGGTGCGGGTGATGGCGGAGGCGGGAGTGGACATTTCCGGGCAGACGTCCGACGAGGTCGGCAAGTATGCGGACACGGCCTTCGATTATGTGGTGACGGTGTGCGGCCATGCGCATGAGCACTGCCCCGTGTTTCCCGGCAAGACCCGTGTGGTCCACGTGGGGTTCGATGATCCGCCTTGGCTGGCGGAGGATGCCTTGACGCAGGAGGAGCGCCTGGCCCCGTTCCGCCGCGTGCGCGACGAGATTCGCGATTTCGTGGCGGAGTTGCCGGAACGGCTTGGCGGGGAGTGAGGGGAGTAATGGACAGGATTGACAAGATAGACAAGATGGCATTGATTTTTGATGGTAACTAGACTGGGTTAAGGTAGAGAAATAAATTTTATTATTTTTAAATATATTGTTAATACTGTAAATAATGTCCATAAAGGAGCTTGTATCAATGAGTTCGAGCAGGCACGACGAGGAATCGATTCGGGATCAGGTGCGGCAAGGGTACACTGTCGTGGCGACAGGTGGGGGAAGCTCGTGTTGCGGACCGCAATCGGATTGTTGCGGCAGCGCTGAAACGGACGAGGCCAGCGCCATGGCTTTGGCGCTGGGGTATGACGCAGCTGAGTTGGCGGATCTGCCCGAGGGCGCGAACATGGGCCTGTCCTGCGGCAACCCGGCGGCCCTTGCGTCGCTTGTGCCGGGTGAAACCGTGGTGGACCTCGGCAGCGGCGGAGGGTTCGATGTGTTTCTGGCCGGCCGCAAAGTGGGCGCCGAGGGCCGAGTCATTGGCGTCGATATGACGCCAGCGATGGTGAGCAAGGCGCGGTCGAACGCCGAACAGTACCGCGAACAGACTGGCCTGGACAATGTCGAGTTTCGCCTGGGCGAAATCGAGCATCTGCCCGTGCCCGACAACAGCGGGGACGTGGTGATCTCGAACTGCGTCATCAATCTGTCGCCGGACAAGCCCCAGGTGTGGCGGGAGATCGCGCGGGTCCTTAAACCCGGCGGCCGGGTGGCGGTGTCCGACGTGGCCTTGCGCCAGCCCTTGCCGGAGGCCATCCGGGGTATGGTGGAAGCGCTGGTGGGCTGCGTCGCTGGGGCCTCCCTTATCGAGGACATCCGGGCCATGATGGGCGATGCCGGCCTGGAGGACATTACGCTGACGCCGAAGCAGGAGTTTGTTGACCAAGTCAGTGCGGGCGGCGATCCGATGTGGGAGAAGATTCGGAGCAATCTTCCCGGGGATGCGTCTGCGGCGGACTACATCACTAGCTTGGACATTGCGGCGAGGAAACCCCGCTGAACATTGATTCAAGCGGAAGTGAGGAACGATATCGTGAACACGGAACGCGAGACCGTCCTGTTCGTGTGCGTCTACAATAGCGTTCGCAGCCAGATGGCGGAAGCGCTGTTGCGCCACAAGGCGCCGGACCGCTTCATGGCGTACAGCGCCGGGTTCGATCCCACGGACATCCATCCCATGGCGCGTCAGGTGTTGGAGGAGATCGGGGTGTCGATGGAGGGTCAGTACGCCAAGGGTTTGGATGAAGCGCCCGTGGACATGGGCATTCACTATGTGGTGGCCGTCAACGACGAGGCGTACGCCAAATGTGTCTCCGGTCTGCTTGGGGACGCCGAGCGTTTGTGTTGGCCGTTTCCGGACCCTTTGGTGAAAGGGGGTTCGGAGGAGGAAAGTCTGCGGGCGTTTCGTTCCGTACGGGACGCGATCGCCGGCACTATCGACTTCTGGCTGGAATCGTAACGCCCCTTCCCTCTGATTCATGGGGCGAAGTCCCCACCCCGCCCGTATCTACTTCATACGAGA
>JAWOFY010000443.1:0-6492 GCA_046497285.1 Candidatus Hydrogenedentota bacterium | reverse complement strand
ATCGCCCACGTTGACGGTCTGGCCTTCCTCGACGGCGATTTCGCTCACAACGCCGCTCACGGTGCTGGGCACTTCGAGCACCGCCTTGTCCGTTTCGAGTTCCAAGACGGGGTCGTCCGCCTGGATCGTATCGCCTTGGGACACCAGTATCTTGCTGATCGTGCCGTTCTCGACGTTCTCGCCGAGAGGGGGTAACATGAAATCGCTTGCCATAACACCTATCCTATGGTTCGAGTGCGTATTGAGTTTAGGAAATCATCGGATTGGGCTTGCCTGGATCAATCTCAAGGTGTTTCGCAGCGTTCTTCACCGCGTTCTCCGTAATCTTCTCTTCTTTGTAGAGAGCGCGGAGGGCGGCGAAGGCTACATGCCGAGCGTCCACCTCGAAGAAATCGCGTAGCGCCTCACGGCTGTCGCTCCGGCCGAAGCCGTCGGTCCCCAGCGAGGTTAGCGGTTGCGGGATCCATTTCGCGACGGCATCTGGCAACGCCTTCACGTAGTCCGACGCCGCCACCACGACGCCTGGCTCGTCGGCCAAGCATTGCGCGACGTAAGGCGTCTGGGGCGTTTTCGTGGGGTTGAGCATGTTCCAGCGCTCCACGTCCAACGCATCGCGGCGCAGCTCCTTGTAGCTGGTTACGCTCCAAACATCGGCCGCCACATCGAATTGACTCGCGAGAATCTCCTGGGCTTTCAGCACCTCGTTCATGATCGCGCCGCTGCCGAGGAGTTGGGCGCGCAGTTCCTTGCCGTCGGCATCGGCCTTACGAAACCTATACATGCCCTTCAAAATCCCTTCCTCGACGCCTTCCGGCATCGGCGGCATGGGATAGGCTTCGTTGCCCACCGTTAGGTAGTAGAAAATGCTTTCCTGTTCCACGTACATCCGGCGGATGCCCTCGCGGATGATGACGGCGAGCTCGTAGGCGAACGCGGGATCGTAAGCCAAGACATTGGGCACCGACATGGCCAAGAGGTGACTGTGACCGTCTTGGTGCTGCAACCCTTCTCCATTGAGAGTGGTCCGGCCGGCCGTCCCGCCCAGGAGGAAGCCCCTCGTGCGCATGTCGCCCGCCGCCCAGATCAAATCGCCGATGCGTTGGAAGCCAAACATCGAATAGTAGATAAAAAATGGGATCGTGTTGATGTGATAGGTGCTATAGGCGGTACCCGCTGCAATGAAGGACGACATCGAGCCCGCTTCCGTGATGCCCTCCTCCAGGATCTGGCCGTCTTGCGCTTCCTTGTAATAGACGAGGCTCTCGCGGTCCACCGGCTCATAAAGTTGGCCGATGTGCGAGTAGATCCCGACTTGGCGGAAGAGCGCTTCCATGCCGAAGGTGCGGGCTTCGTCGGGCACGATGGGGACAACCAGTTTGCCAAGCTCCTTGTCCCGGAGCATCTTGGACAGAAGGCGGACGAACACCATTGTGGTGGATACGCCCCGATCCTCGGTTCCCTCGTAAAACTCCTTGTAGAAATCTTCCTTGAAGGGCGTGATCGGCGTGCTGAGAGGGCGGCGGCGCGGCATATAACCGCCAAGGGCTTCGCGCCGCTCGCGCAGGTAGGTCATCTCGGGACTGTCTTCCGGCGGCCGATAGAACGGCGCGCGCGCGACCTCCTCGTCCGAGATGGGGATGCCGAAGCGCGTGCGGAATTCTCGCAGCTCGTCCTCGTTTAGCTTCTTCTGTTGGTGCGTTACGTTCTTGCCTTCGCCGCCTTCGCCCAAGCCGTACCCCTTAACGGTCTTAGCCAGGATGACCGTGGGCTGTCCCTGGGTGTGAACGGCGCTGTGGTAGGCGGCGTACACTTTCTCGGGATCGTGCCCGCCCCGCCTCAGTTTACGGATCTGCTCATCCGTGAGGGAGCGGGCCATCCGTTCGAGGCCGGGGTACGCGTTGAAGAAATCGCGCCGGATATAATCGCCGGACTCGACGGTGTACTTCTGGTACTGGCCGTCCACGACTTCGTTCATGCGCTTGACCAGCAGGCCTTCGGTATCCTTGGCGAGCAAGGGATCCCAATCGCTTCCCCAGATGGCCTTGATCACGTTCCATCCCGCCCCCCGGAACAAGGACTCGAGTTCTTGAATGATCTTCTGGTTGCCCCGCACAGGGCCATCGAGCCGCTGGAGGTTGCAGTTGATGACGAAGATGAGGTTGTCGAGCTGCTCCCGGCCCGCCAACGTGATGGCGCCCAGGGATTCTGGTTCGTCGCACTCGCCATCTCCCATGAAGACCCACACTTTGCTGTCAGTGGGCTGCTTCAGGCCCCGGTCTTCGAGATATCGCGCGAAGCGCGCTTGGTAAATCCCTTGGATGGGGGCCAAGCCCATGGAGACGGTGGGAAACTGCCACAGTTCCGGCATTAACCACGGGTGGGGATACGAAGACAACCCGCCGCCTTCGCTCAGCTCGCAGCGGAAGTTGCGCAACTGCTCCACCGTCAGGCGGCCCTCGAGATAGGCGCGGGCATAGATGCCGGGCGTTGCATGCCCCTGAAAATAGACGAGGTCGCCTTCGTGCTCATCCGTTGGAGCGCGAAAGAAATGGTTGAATGCCACTTCATATAGGGTGGCGGCGCTGGCGTAGGTCGAGATGTGTCCACCAATGCCGGCTGTCTCCCGGTTGGCCCGCACCACCATCGCCATGGCGTTCCACCGCACGATGCTCTTGATACGCCGCTCGATCTCACGGCTCCCTGGAAAAACCGGCTGCTCATCGGCGGGAATCGTGTTGATGTAGGGCGTGTTTGCGGAATACGGCAACCCGATCCCCGCGCTTTGCGCGCGAATCTGCAATTGCCGCAAGATATTCCGCACCCGTTCGGCCCCACCTTGCCGGATGACGTAATCCAGGGACTCTAGCCACTCCTGAGTTTCGATGTCGTCGTCAGCATTGGGTTGTTGTTGAATTCTTTCCAGCGGATCCACTTCCTCTATGTCCCCTTTCCAAATTAACGCGCCACTGTTGGCATGAGGGATTGAAAACGCACGCCCCTGGAACGCGGGGAAGCGCTTCCAACATGTTTTGGATATACTACGGATTAACGGGCGCCAGTATCAAGAGACAGGCCCGTTACGCGATTGTTGAAGCCCGTGTGTCCCCCTGACGTATCACAGGTTTCAGAATCGGCCCGCGCTGGCCGATATGTCTCTAGCGTGTTAAATAAAACAGCGCCAGTCTGCTCCAATATTCCTGGAGGCGATTTGTCTCGGAACACCACGTTGGCGCTTTGGTGGAGGTCTTCGCTAAACACGAATGCCCCCCTTCGGGTCGGCTTGGGCCCGCTTCCCCAATTTCAGTACGAGCGCGGTTTTAATCGGGGCGTGGACAGGGGTATACTTTGCATCGCTGAATGTATCCGCGAAAAGCAAAAAGGAGCCGTCATCTCATGTATTGTCCGGTCTGCCGACAGGAACCGCTCATTGTGCTGGAGCACGAGGAGGTGGAGGTGGATTATTGCCCCCGATGCCATGGGGTATGGCTGGATAGCGAGGAAGCCGATCTACTTTTCGGCAGTCACGCGGTGTGCGAACGTTTCATGAGGAGCGGGCGCCCGGATCCCGCGGCTGCGAAACGCAAACTTCGCTGTCCCGAATGCGGCAAGGTCATGGAGACGGACGCGGCAGGCGCCGAGGAAGCAGTGACCTACGACCGCTGCGTGCAGGGCCATGGGATGTGGTTTGATGACGGGGAGTTGGCCGCTATCATGCGGCGCGGCCACGAATTGGCCGATGGGGACAAGGTCGAGGCCTTTCTCCAAGGGTTGTTTGGAGAGGATGTGTAGCATGCCGGGCCGTTTTCCGCCGGTGGAGCCATCACGAAGACAGAAAGGGTGAGACGATGATTCCAACCATGATTCCAATGCTTGTTTTACTGGCCGTGCTTGCGGTGCTGGTGATCTGGGTCATCAGCATCTACAACGGCTTGGTGCGGTTGCGCAATCAAGTGAAGAACGCGTGGTCGCAGATCGACGTGCAGCTCAAACGCCGTCATGATTTGATCCCGAACCTGATCGAGACCGTAAAGGGGTACATGACGCACGAGCGCGAAACACTCGAAAACATCACGAAGGCGCGCAGCCAGGCCATGCAAGCGGAGTCCGTGGGCGAACGCAGCCAAGCTGAAAGCCAGCTTTCCGGGGCGCTAGGTCAATTCTATGTGGTGGTCGAGAACTACCCCGACCTGAAGGCGAACCAGAATTTCCTCGCGCTCCAGGAGGAGTTGACCTCGACGGAGAATCGCATCGGATTCGCCCGCCAGCATTACAATGATCAGGTGATGAGGCTGAACAACCGCATTCAAATGTTTCCCAGCAACATCGTGGCGGGAATGTTCAACTTCAAGCAGGAAGAGTACTTCGAGATCGAGGAGCCTGGCGAACGCGAGGCGCCGCAAGTCAGCTTCGCCTAAGGGCATCCGGCGCGTGTGACAGGCAAGACTTGACGGGACGGCGTGCGCACTTAAAGTAACGCGTGGGAAACAGAATCCATGTGGGAACAAATTCGTTCGAACCGGCGGAAATCGGTAATCCTTGTCTTTCTCATGGCCCTGCTGCTGGTTACGTTGGGTTACGTCCTTGGGGAGGCCCTCCAGGCAGGATGGGGTGTCTTTGGCGTTCTCGTGGCCCTCGTGATCTGGGGGGTACTCAGCGCCGGGGCCTATTTCCAGGGCGGCAACATCATGCTGGCGCTCGCCGGGGCCAAACGGGTCGAGAAGGAAGACCATCCCCAACTCTTCAACGTGGTCGAGGAGATGACCATCGCCTCGGGGTTGGGCAAAATGCCCGACGTGTACATCATCAACGACATGGCCCCCAACGCGTTCGCCACGGGACGGAGCCCGGATCGCGCCGCCGTGGCCGTAACAGCGGGACTCCTGCGCAAGCTGAACCGCGACCAGCTCCAGGGCGTCATTGCCCACGAAATCGCCCACGTGCGGAACCGCGACGTGCTGTTCATGACCATGCTTGGGATCATGGCGGGGACCATCACCGTCATGAGCGAGACCTTTGTCCGGGGACTGTTTCTCGGGGGAGCGGCCCGCCGCTTTTCTGGCGGCCGGGGACGCGGCGGGGGCGGCTTCCGGGGCGGCCATCCCGCCGTGATGGTCCTTGCTCTCGTGTTCGTGATTCTCGCGCCCATCTTGGCGCGCCTTATCTATATGGCTTCCTCGCGCAAACGCGAGTACCTCGCCGACGCCAGCGCGGCCGTGTTCACCCGTTACCCCGAGGGCCTCGCCCAAGCCTTGGATATCATCAGCGGGGACGTTCGCCCCATGACACGGGTCAACAGCGCCCTCGCCCCCATGTTTATCAAGAATCCCTTGCAGAAGGCGTCCGTCCTCAGCCTTTTCAGCACCCATCCCCCGGCCCGCGAACGCGTCCGCATTCTCCGGTCCATGGCGGGCGCTTGTTCGTACGCCAACTACCAAAAGGTTTGGCAACAGGTTAGCGGGAAGAAGGCCCAAATGCCAAAGTCCGCGTTACAGCACGACCAGGAGGCGCCCATACGGGAACCCGTGGCGGATAGCAACGGCCACGATCCCCAAAGCAAACGCGCCCAGGCCCGCCAAGCGGGGGACGTGCTCCGTAAGGCCAACAGCTTCCTGTTTCTGAGCTGCGTGTGCGGTCTGCGGATCAAGCTGCCCCCGGATTACAAGAAGGAAAGCGTGGATTGTCCTCGATGCAAACGCAACATCGCCGTGCCCGTGGCCCAATTGGCCGCGCTTTCCGCCGCGGGCGAAGCGATAAGGGGCGAAGCCGAGGAGGATGCCCCGAAACACGAGAAGCCGCAGACCATGGAGGTCACCAAGGCAAGCGAGGGCTGGACCTCGTTCAAGTGCACGTGCGGCAATACAATGAACCTGTCACCCGCCTTTCTGGCCACCCATACGCAATGCCCTAGCTGCCGCCAGCATATCAGGGTCAAGACCGGCTGATGCGCCAATCGCCGGGTAAGAATTCGCAAGAACCTTATCGCCGCCTTCCAGGCGGCCTATAATGCGGTACGGCCCTGGCCCATTGGGGTAAGGTATTCATTGGTCTAAGGGTAAAGCGAATGGCGCATTTGTGCTAAAATACAGCATACGCGATGCAGTAATCACACGAAGCGCTCCCGCGCCGGGCGCGGAACGAAAGGAGGGCGTTATGCTTTGGAAGACGGTATCTTGCAGCGCAACGGCGGCCGTGGGGCTTGCATTCGCCATCGCCGCCGGGTTTTCCCCGCCAGCCCATGCCGAGGAACCGCCCGAGGGCATGGTCGAACTCGAGCTTGACCTACCCGAGCCTTCGTATAGTGGAATACCGGTGGACCCTCCGCCAAAGCCCCTTCTCCCCGAACTCTCGTGGAAGCCCCGCGATCCCGTGTACGTACCGGAAGGGGTGGAAAACGTAGCCTTCGAGCAGCCGGTGACCGCCAGTGACGATCCGCGTTTTAATGAGCTGGAGGACATTGTCAACGGCGAGAAAAGCTACGAACCTAAGAATGTG
>JAWOFY010000415.1:0-5165 GCA_046497285.1 Candidatus Hydrogenedentota bacterium | reverse complement strand
TTCGCTTTCGCGTATGAGCCGCTGCGTGTACCGTTCCAGTTGGCGAACCTGGCGCCGCTGCCGTTCGCCAGGGCCAGGGGCTTCCGCCGTATCGGCGGTGGGGGCGGAGGGAACGTCCGCTTCGAGGTCCAGGGCTTGAAGGAACGCGCCTAGGGCCGCATCGGACCATGGTCCCACGATCCCATTATCTTCTCCATGAATCAGGCGCAGCGCCTGGCTGGGGCCGGAGAGATCGCGCGCCCGGTCGAACTCCGCCGCGGCCTCATCAAGTGAAGGCGTCTGTATGCGTCCCGGCGCGGCTCCCCGCCGTCCGTCCCGCGGCTCCGGCGGACCGGTGACCGCGGGGGCCTCGGCATGCTCCACAATCAACGCGCGCGGCGCGGCAAGGCTGGCGATCTCGGCGTCGCCGAAGTCCTCAAGCAACCGCCAGACGTTGCGGTAGATGGGCTCTTGCCATAGCCCTTCGCGTGGCCCGAAATACCCGCTCACGAGCGCGGCATCGACCCGCTCGTCCAAGGCCGCGGCGTACAACGCGAGCAATCCGCCCTCGCCGTAGCCAAGCACACCGGTGAGACCGTGGCCCTCGGCTTCAAACCAATCCACAAGGGCCAGCGTCTTCTGAATCTCATAGCCGATGATGTGCCGGCCCGCTTGGAAGGCCTGCCGGTAGATCCACTCGCGGTGGGGCTGATTGGTCCAGCGATCCAGTTCGGCGCTGCCCGACCATGTGTCGTCGCGATTCACGAGAACCGGTATCACCACGCGGCATCCAGCGGCCGCCAGCTTGCGCGCCGCAGTCTCGCGCCCTGTTCCGTCAAGACCCGCCGCTTCCTCCGGCGTTTGGTCCGCATCGGGAAGGAGAACGATCTGAGCGCGGGGCGTTGTTGCGGGTTCGAGGAGCAGCCCTTCGCCCTCGACGCCCTCGAACACGGCCCACCGAACGCGCTTGACTTCGAACGCTTCGTTGGCCTCGATGAGGGCCGGGTCGTCCACGGTCTCCACCAACGTCACCGTGTCGATGGGCAGCCGGTCTTCCTCGACCACGCCGGCGAGCCTTGCCAGGCGCTCCCGTTTCTGCTTCACCCAACCAGCGCGATCCGTGGCGAGTCCTTCCCGCCAACGTTCTTCCCGCCTTTCGCGCATAGCCTCCGTTTCGCGGAGGTAGAACGCGCGCCAATCGTCGAGAACGCGGTCCGCCAGCGTTTCCGGCGAGTCGTCGCCCTCAAACAGCTCCGCACCCGGCAGAGTAGCGCCCGCAGCGATGGAGTGAAAAGTAAACAGAAAGCCAAAAAGCGTAAGAATCGTCACCGGCTTCATCGTTACCCCTCTCGTATAGTTGAACCCTTCCGGAACGAACACAGGAAGCGCACCGCTTATGGGAGAACCGCTACCGGGTTGCCTCCATCTTCTCCGCAGCTTGTTCTAGGCTCAACGGCGCTTCCCGGATGGCCTCGCCTTCATGCACCGCGAAGTTGTCGAAGAAGGCATGCACCGTCGTATATTCGCCCTCTTCATCGACCGGCGCCCAGGATGGGCCGCTTCCACCATGGAAGGTCGAGAAGAGCAGCGTCTGTATCAGGGTCTCTTCGCCGCCGGTTCCGCGAATGCGCAGGTTGTCATGACTCACCACGCGCTCGCCATCGACATAGATGTCAACGAAACCGTTGGCTTCATCGGGATCATTCAGCTTCATGTGCATGGAGACGGCGTGGTACTGCTCGCGCGAGAAGGTAAAGCCGTTGTCCGGGCTCCGCCCCACGCCGTACGTCACGCCCTCGGTTTGGTCGTATACATACGTGCGGACGCTCTCGTCTCCGCTGAACGTGACCCGCGCGCTCCAACGATGGGGTTCTCTATCATGCCCACCGCTCACCGGGCTCTCCGGACCAAGCCCATGAAGCTTGCCACCCCGCACAAACTGAAACTCCTCCGGGAATTTCACGTCGTAGCTCAGCGTCGCCTCGGACATTGCTTTGTCTAGCGTATCCCTTAGGACAATTCTTCTGCTGCCTTCGTCGTAGCCCACATAGTCGGCCTTGAGCCCGTTGGATCCGTCGACGCCTTCTCCTTCCGCTATGCTTAGAAGTTCGTGGCGTTCCAGCCGCTCGTGTAAGCGCCCTGGCTCCTCGGCATCAAAGCTCTCAAACAGCAAAAGTATGGTCAACCCGATAGCAAACATCCCGCCTCCTCCTTCATCAAACTTCGTCGTCCTTCGCTCTCGGCCACCCTTGCAGCCAGCCCGATCAAGCTTCACTATACCCCCGGCCGGGGGCGCAATCCAAACCCATCCAATATCTCTTTTGCGGCTACGTCACGCAAAACCTGCCCTAGGATTGCGGACAAAACGCACCGTTTGAACGTCTTGCCTTAACGGCAATACAATACATTCACCTTTCAAAATGGCTCAAAGGGGCATCACATGGCAAAAAAGGAGTTTGTAACATGAAGAGCACTTCACGACTGTTTACAATCACATTGGCCGCCGCCCTGTTCGCCTTCTCGGGCGCGGCTTGGGCGCAAGCCGGGGAGAACGGCGCGCCCGAACTGGTGCTGAATCCGTATGCGGATGTGGACTGGGAGACCTTCGAACATCACAAAGCGGCGCTGCACACGCACACCCTGCAAAGCGATGGGCATCATCCGCTCCAGGAGGTAGTCCAGGCGTATCACGACCCTGGATTCACTATCCTGGCCATCACGGACCATGACACACACGAACCCAATGAGGACACCCCCTATCCCGAGCCCGAGCCGGACGATTACCCCGCCAACACGACGTGGCCATGGCCAGACTTTGGCGCACCCGCCCCCGAAGAATTGGGCATGGTGGCGATCGAGGGCAACGAACTGTCGGACAGGCACCACATGAATAGCCTGTACAATGACTTCGGCGTCTTGAGCCGGGACAAAGATGAGGACGAGCAGTTGGTCGAGGTGCGGGATCGCGGCGGTCTCGCCTTCCTTAATCATCCGGGGATCGACGCGGACTGGTGGACACGCCAGCCTCTCGAATGGTACGTCGAGCGTTTCGAGACGCACGGCCTCGAGTACCTCGCCGGCATCGAAGTCACGAACTGCTCGGTCGAAACCGAGAAGTACGACGAAGGCCTCTGGGACCAACTCCTCGCGCGCTTCATGCCGGACCGGCCCATCTGGGGGTTCGGCACGGATGATATGCATAGCTTAGCGAGCGTGCGGGAGTCGCACTCAGTCTTCGTGATTGACGAACTCACTGACGAATCGGTGCGCGCGGCCATGGAAGACGGCCAGTTCTATTTCCGCAAGTCGAGCCGGCGCAATGATTTTCGCGAACGGGAACCCGCGGAGGAGTTGTTTCCGCTGATCCACGCCATTGATGTCGACGAGGACGCCGGCGTCATCACCGTGGACGCCTCGAACTACGATGTCATCCAATGGATCACCGCGCCGGAATCGCTGGAGCCCGTCGCGGACTACGAAACCAGCAACGAACCCTGGCCCTTGGGCCAAGTGGTCCATGAAGGGGCCACGTTGAACTATCGCGAAACGCCGGAACTCGATCGCTACGTGCGTATTGAGCTTCACCGCGAAGACGGCGAGGAGAGCTACCGCACGTTCACCAATCCGTTCGGTTTCGCCTCATCGGAGTAAGGGGAAAACCGTTAGGAGGCAGGGCATAGCCTCGCAGCCACCCCTGAAAGCGGCAAATTAAACTAGTGATTAGGTCCCCCTCGCTTCTGAGGACAAAAGCGAGGGGGATGCATTCCTTGTCAAGCGCCATCTTCTGGAGCCTTGTTCCTTTAGGCGGATTCTTCCTTGTTCTTCGCGCCGGATTGGGGGGCCAGAGGTTGTTGCGGATACTTCTGGAAGCTTTCTTTCTTGGAGAGGACCTTGATTATGGTATAGGCTCCCTTGTCGCCCGGCCGGGTCAGCGGCCACGGCTTCTCCAATTCATCAAAAGCCTTGCGCACACGCAGCACCTGGCTTTGGTAGCTCTTGCCATCAGCGGGTTCGTAAATCACAAACTGGCCCGCTTTTGTCCCTCTCACCTGGTCCATAATCTCTTGGATGTGGGGATTGACGCGCTTCTCCTTGCCGCCTTGGCTGGTTTTCTTGGCATTCAACCCCATCTTCTCGACTTCTTCTTTTGTTAATACGCGCGCAGGCATGTACGTTTCCCTCCTCTGGTTTCTTGGAACAAACACACACAACAATGATTCTGTAAGAGGCTTGGTTTATCCAAACCGTACCCGTTATGGTCCTTGGCGACGGAGCGATGACTCGTCTTGTGGCTAATTATAACCAATGTTAGGACTCTTTCGCCAGTCTTTTCCGAACTCCTTAATGGAGGACTCATGAATGACGCGCCGTTAGTATACAAATTCATGATCCGCCATGCAATAAATCCGTATGAACTAACGGCTGAATCGGATGGAAACCTGTCTTTCCTAGTACCCCTTCAGCCCTTATTTTTGGACAAGGCGGCTTTGCGCCCCAGTACTGGCTCCGGTTGGAGTTCTCCATAAATGCTGGGCGGGTCCTTCTCTCCATGCGTGGGGGAACATCTAAACGACCCCAGCGGGGTAACAGTTTCCAGGGGTATCGCCCGCACGCTATCGCCTGCGGCCTCCCCCCTGGCTAGCATCTGTCATCCCTATGGGGTGGATCTATTTGTGACAGCATGTCAGGCTAAGTCACACTCAATCGGAACATCCACAAATTTAGCCCTGAAGAAGTACTAGTGGCCATCAGAAGCCCGGCGGATGAACGTGTAACGCGTTCAGTGAGAGCCTAACATGGAGGAGTGGTGTCCCATTCCCCCGCAGGCGCCCCAATCGCGGGGTAAGCCGGCTTAATTCATCTTGCTGTCCCTATTGTTAGCGCCAGAAAAACAACGTTATCCGCACCCAAGGGGTGAGGACGTAGCGCCGGCGTCTCGCCGGCTTTTATGAGCCGCCTGGAAGGCGGCGATATGGTTCTTGCGGATTCTTATCCGGCGATTGGCAAGGCATGGTCTCTCTTGGCCGCCCAAGGGAGACATGGTATCATGGTATTATAGTAACTCTATTTCGTCCGCCCTGCTTTGGCCGAGGGGCCGAGCGTTTTGCCAAGACGCAACCACGAAAAAATGAATCCACGGGGATCTTATGAGCTATCTCCAGACAGACCGGCATAGGCTTCGCTTC
>JAWOFY010000400.1:0-5177 GCA_046497285.1 Candidatus Hydrogenedentota bacterium | reverse complement strand
GGCCGTCAGCCGCATGAACCCCGGCGTCGTGGGCAGATGGGAATCCGTCGAGACGGACTCGTTTTACGGCGGTCTTCTCGGGGTTCCTCAGTACACGCGGCCCCGTGCGTATCGAGGAATGGCCGCGCCCGATGTGCTTCTGGAGGGCAACCACGCCCTCATCGAACGGTGGCGCCGGAAGGAGGCGTTGCGCCTTACCCGGCAGCGGCGGCCCGATTTGTTAAATGATTTGCAGGAAGAGGACCGGAAACTCCTCGCCGAACTCGAACGGGAGGAATCCGAAAGCAACAGGGAGAATACCAGTGAGCGCGTTGGATGAATTGAAACAAGCCCAGATGAAACCGGCGGACCAAATCCCCAAATTCCAAGTCGGGGATACGGTGCGCGTCAATTTCCGAATCGTGGAAGGAGAAAAAGAGCGGGTTCAGGCCTATGAGGGCATCGTAATTGGCCGTCATGGCGGCGAAGGTCCGGAAGCCACGTTCACCGTGCGCCGCGTCGCGTACGGGGAAGGGGTGGAACGCGTCTTTCCCCTTCATTCTCCCCGCGTTGAAAAGGTACAGGTCACGCGGGAAGGCCGGGTGCGCCGGGCTAAGCTTTACTACCTGCGCGAACGCCGCGGCAAGGCCGCCCGCGTCAAGGGCCGCGAAAAGCCCTCCGCCGCGCGAAAATAGGCGCTTCCCTGCATTTCGTGAAGGCGCTGCCGCTGTGAGAGCACCGCTAAGATGGCCTCGCCGCTTCATGGCCGAGGCGTGCCGCGCCGGTTGGCGAAAAGAGAGGGACTTGTCATGCAAGTAAAGACGCTTGACGCGCATATCGATATATCACCAGACGTTTGCGGTGGCAAGCCCCGCATTGCGGGGCGCCGCATTGCCGTGCAGGACATCGTGATATGGCGCGAACGCCTGGGGTGGGCGGCGGACGAGATAGTCACGGAATACGGGCTTTCGTTGGCGGATGTCTACGCAGCCCTCGCCTATTACTTTGATCACCGCGAAGAAATCGATCAGTCCATCCATGACGGAGACGCCTTGGTTAAGGCCTTGCGTGAGAAGACGCCTTCGAAGCTCGACCAGTCTAATTCGGCGCCCACAGCCATGAAATAGGCCCATGAATAGCGTAACAAGAGGCCTTCATCTTGAAAAACGTCACCAAACACCTTCAAGGCGCAAGCGGATGATAACGATACGCTTGCGCCTAGCGTAGGGACGAGATGCGTACACAACGCTCTATAGCCAAAAACATCGAATCGAGGGGACGGAATGGGATTCCGTCCCCTCGTGTTTTTCGGGAGGACAGCGCGATATGCCCGCCCAGACATTGACCGAGCTACGCACAGTGGTCCGGGCGGGTCCGCCGTATGACGAGGGTTTCCTGAGGGGACTCGCGGAGGATCGGCGGGCCGGGGCGCGCGCGCTGCATCGGGAATGCCTCCGCCGAATCGCGGCCGCCGAGGAAGAGACGGAGCGGGCCGCCTCGATGTTGCGCTTTGAGAACGAAGCGCGCAAGGCCGGTTACCAGCGGGTGGCGGGCGTTGACGAAGCCGGGCGCGGTCCGTTGGCGGGCCCCTTGGTGGCGGCGGCCGTGGTGCTGGGCGCCCCCATTCCAGGGTTGAACGATTCCAAACAACTCAAGCCCGGCGAGCGAGAGCGCTTGTTTGATATTCTCCAAGGGCCGGAGCATAACGTCGCGGTTAGCGCCGTCCAACCCGAAACCATTGATTTTGAGGGGATTCAAAGCGCAAACTACCATGCAATGGTATGGGCGGTGGAGCAGCTGGCTCCTGTACCGGACTGCGTGCTTGTGGACGGTTTCGCCCTGCCCTCGTGTCCCATACGGCAAGTCCGCATTCGAGGAGGGGATCGGCTTTCCATGTCTATCGCAGCGGGGTCCATCGTGGCAAAGGTCACCCGGGACCGTATTATGGTAAAGTTAGACGAGACCTATCCGGGCTATGGATTTGCGCGAAACAAGGGTTATCCCACCGCCGAGCACATCGCCGCCTTGCGAGCGATGGGTACCTGCCCGGCGCATCGGCGGAGCTTCGCTCCCGTGGCGGAGGCGGCGCAACAGCACAGCGCGGTCCGCTTCGCGGGCAAAGCCCTCAAGGACCAGGTATGATAAAAAGGGCTTTGTGTAGCCTTACGATAGTGGCGTTGCTCGGGGGCTGCGCGTATTTCGAAAGCAGCGCTCCGCTTTTGGGTCCGCCCCGCATGGAACCGGCGGACCGGGCGGAGGCGATGAACCACTTTGTGCTCGGCATGATGCACGAGGCGGGCGGACGTTTTGAAGAGGCTGCCGCCGCCCTCGAAAAGGCCACCGCCTACGACCCGCGCAATCCGGGGCTCTACGTAAGTCTCATGCAGATTTACTTCCGGATGCAAGCCTACGAGGACGTGGCCCGGACGGGGAAACGCGCCGTGGAGTTGGAGCCCAGCGACCCCAGCCTCTGGGTGGTGCTTGGCGGCGCCTATCTTCAGCTCGGACGATACGACGAAGCGGCCGAGGCCTTCCGCGAGGTCATCCAGATTGATCCGGATAGTCCACTCGGCTATGAAGCCCTCGTTCTCGCCGAGGAAAGCACCAATGACTTGGTGGCCACCCTGGACATCTATGACACACTCCTCGAAATGCAGCCGGATTCCGCCACGCTACGTCTTCAGCGTGGCCTGAACCTCCTTCGAATGGATAACCCCGAAGAAGCGCGGGCGGATTTGGCGAAGGCGCTTGAGCTGGACCCCACCCTTCTCCGCGCCCGGTATTTGTTAGGGGTGGCGCACCTCGAGATGAACGAGAACAAAAAGGCGACCGACCTTCTCTCCACGCTGGTCAATCAATCCCCTACCTATCAAGGCGCTCCTGAACACTTGGCCGCCGCGCTAGCCCGCACCGGCAGAGTGCCCCGCGCCATGCAGGCGATCAATATCCTTTTCGCTCGGGGAATCGCCGAACCGCGCCACCACATCCAGGCCATGTATCTCAATCTACGAGGCGGGCGGTACGTCGCGGTAGAGCGTGTTGAACCTCCGGAGGAAGCTCCCCTCCTCAGTCAGCTCTTTCGAGCTTTGGGCCGGCGCGGCCGGGGAGCGGCCTACAAAGATCTTATCCGTGAACTGGACGAGATTGAGGGGGATCTTCGAGATGAGGTCAACACCTACTTTCAAGACCTTTTCGACCTCTACGGAGCGCAAGACACGGCCGCCTACTTTAAAGAACAGCTTCGCACTGTACATAGAGAGGACGTGTCGAGCCGCGTCACGGAGATACTGTTGGCGCGCTGTCTCATCGCCTTGGATAAGCTGGATGAGGCGCTCTATACGCTTCACGCCAGCATCCGGACCCATGGGCCAAACGCCACGCTCCATTACTACTTGGCCTCTATTTACAAGGAACAAGACGAACTCGAAGGCGCCGAATATCACCTCAAAGCGGCCCTCGAACTGGACCCCAACAACACCGAGTACATGAACTTCCTTGGATTCCTGTACGCCGAAGGGAACATGAAACTGGAGGAAGCCCGAGAACTTCTCGAGCGGGCGCTTCAGTTGGATCCCGGCAATCCCTATTACCTGGACAGCCTCGGGCGGGTATACTACCGCATGGGCGACGCCGACCGCGCCATCGAACTGATTCGGCAGGCCATCCTCAACATGAGCACGGACGATGCTATTCTGCGAAAGCACCTCGGCGATGCCTATTGCTTGGGCGGCGATTTAGAGAAAGCGATCGGCCAATGGGAACGGGCGCACCGGTTGGACTCGGATCTCGACGGGGTAAAGGAAAAGCTGAAGAAACATCAGGACAAACTCAGCGGCCGCTGAGTAAATAGCGCGCCAAGCCCCTGTCCTCCCTCTCCCCTTAGCTCGCGCCGATATCACGGGCTTCGTCGGGCGGAACCAAGGGCACGGGAACGCCTCGGCGCAAGATCAAGATGTGGGCTCCATCGCTTACGGCTAGCGTCTGACGCTCGGGGTTGAACTCCTGCAACCGCCAGTCATCATAGAGCATGTCGCCCAAGGTAAGCCGGTTTTCCTCTTCCGTTCCATCGGGGTGCAGAAGTCTCATCGAGAACCAACGGCCGCGACCCTCCACGCCGACCATGCCCCGCAATTCCGCTAGGACATACTCACGCCGCGGCGCTTCTTCCACGGGTTCGTCTGTCTCTTCATCCTCTTCATCCTCTTCAGGCTCATCCGCCGGTTCGGGTTCGGCTGGTTCATCCGGCTCCCCGGCGGGTTGCGCCTCCTCCTCAAGGCGGGCCACCAACGCCGGATCGGGCGGCTCCAACGTAAAGGATTCAACGGCCGCATCCATCGGCCGGCGGTTGGAGGACGCGAGCACCCGGTACGCGCCGGGCTCAAGCCGGTACGTCAACACGGCTTCTTCGCCTGGGGGCAACACCACGCGGGGAATGCCGCCGCCCGCACCACCAGGCTGTTGCAGCGCGGCCTCAACAGCGCGCGGTTCGTCCAAATCGCGCCACATCCCGCCCTCAACCTGTTCTTCGAGCAAGAAGCTGTAGGCATTTGGCTGGCGGGAGCCGGGGGCCAGGAGGAGGGTGCGATAGCCGGTGTTCTCCAGTGTGATAACCGTGGAGTAGTTGAAGCGGCCGGCGCGCGTCTCGAATTCGGCCTGATACGAAATGGCGGGCTCGGGCCGCAACATCCCGGCGAAATCGGTCAGTATCAATCCCAGCCCCGCCACAACGGCGAGAATCGCCAAGGGAATCGCCGGGCGCAACCGCGTGAAGTCCCACAACCCAATCGAGCCGCCCAAGCCGAGCAGTATCATGCCCGAGATGTAGAGGACCAAGCCTGGGCTGAACACGCCGGCATCGGCGAACAGCTCCCCCAAGGGGCCGGGATCGTAGAGAAGGACGGTGTACAGATAAATCGCCGCCGCCAAGGCGCCAAGCACGCCGGCGGCCAATAGCAGACCGCTGCGCAGGGCCTGCATCGGGATAAAGGCCAACACCGCAACACACGCGCCGAGCAGCAACGGTCCCGTCAGGAGCCAGTGGTTGGATATGTCCACGCCAATGACGTCCGAGAAGATCCCCATGACATTCTGGCCATCCGCCACGGGGAGAAACGGCGCCGCAACAAGAAACGCGGCCGCCATCCACGCGAGCCCGGCATCCAGCCCTATGCCGGCAAAGGTAGGCATCGTCCGCTCGG
>JAWOFY010000340.1:0-3234 GCA_046497285.1 Candidatus Hydrogenedentota bacterium | reverse complement strand
GAATAGGGATTACCGAGCTATCCTTCATGTAGCGTAAGCTGTGAATTCCGGCCCGGCGGTAAAATTTTTTTTATTACTGGAATTGAAAGGGCAATTGCGGCTGCCGCTTCTTTTATTAATGCCCGTTTTTGGTCGGTGGATGATTGTTTATGCCGCCTGCTGTTATCCCCTGGCAAAAAGCAGTAAACTGGCCCGGTTGTTTGGTGCCAGGCTGGGAACAGCAGAATTAATCTGGAGCAGTGTCTGGTTAATTATAATTGCACTTATGATAAATATAATATATGGTCTGGCAGTTATTACAGTATTAATTATTTTCGGGATTAGCCTGGGAATTTGTTTATTATTGAGCAAATATGCAGTAAAGCGATTGGGTGGATTAAATGGTGATTTATACACATGTTCACGCGGGACAACCCCGAGATCAACCACTTTCTTGAGACGCGGCCTGGCGAGTTGCCTACCATTGTCTATGGCCCTCAAGGCACCCGGACGTGGATGATTGACAGCGCGCCCCGCTGTTTCATCGGCGCCACGGACAATCCGGAATGGCTGGCCATGGCGCTGCGCACGTTGAAGGCCCAGTGGCAAATGGCCAACACGCGGCTTGCCGTCATAACGGGGAATGAAGAGCGCGAGGAAACCTTGGAGCCCTTGGGCGCTGTGGCGCACTACATGCCCCTGGACTGGCTGCGGGACGCCATGGACGAGGCGAGAGGTTCGGAAGAGGCCGCCGAGATCGCGGCGCGCGTCATGGAAAATGCAAAAGAGATTGTCGAGCCGACGGAAGACGAGATTCACAGGGCGGCCGAGAACTACGTGGCGAACCGGCGCTTGATGGAGGAGACCGATGTCCACGCCGTGACGACGAACTGTCTGGGCCTTGTGCGGGAGGATACGTCCCTCGTACAATGCATGGCGTTCTGCATGTTGCTTGATGAAGGGACATGTGGCGGGTGCGAGGCGGATGTCTATCCGGCGCTCACGTGCTTGTTGAGCAGCTACCTGCTGGGTAAGCCGGGCTTCATGGCGAACGCCTCCCTTCACACGGTCACGAACGAGTATGCGGGCTTCCATTGTCAAGTGCCCACGCGCATGGACGGTTTCGACGAACCGCCGCACGCCTACAAGATCCGCCCTCACCATGAGACGCAAGACGGGGTGACGCTGCAGATCGATTTCCGGGCGGATCAGCCCGCCACGCTATGGCGTTTCGTTTCCTCGGATTCCATAGGCGTAGACACGGCCACGATTAACCGCAGCATGCGTCCAGAGCACCATGAGGATGGCGTCGGAGGGTGTCAGAATGGGTACGCGTTATCCGTGGATGGGGTGGAGGACGTGCGAGATGTCAACATTTACACGCACCCTGTCCTGACCTACGGTCATCACCGAGACGCAATCCGGGCCTGGTGTGCAGTGACCGGGATCGAAATGACTGGGCTGTTGTGACACATACTGGCTTGTCAGGCGCGTTGTGCTGCGTCCCTCGTATTCCTAGAAAAGGGACAGAGAGTCTTCTCGATGTTTAGCTTAGCCGTCCGCCCTTGGTTTTTGAGCGGCGGGCGGCCGATTTGTTTTGATGCCCCACGCATGAGGCCCGTTCGCCATGGAATCCTATGACCTGTCCATAATCATCCCCACGGCCAGTTCGGGAGGATTGCTTCCCATGGCCTTGGCCCATCTCGAAGTGCAAACGTATCCGGCCGCGTGCTTCGAAGTGCTGGTGACGGATTATGGCAATCCCGAGGAAGTGGCGTCGCTTATCCAACGCTATATCTCGGGCGCTCCCATTCGCGTGCGATATCTGCGCGCGCCGGGGCGGAACTTCACCGAAGCCGCCAACAGCGCCATTGAACAGGCGGAGGGCCATTGGCTGTTGTTCCTGGACGAGGAGCTGCTCGCCGGGCCGCGGCTGGTGGAGGAACATATCACCGCCCAACAACGGCACGACGGAGAAGCAGCCATAACAGGGACGGTGGATATCCATCCGCAGGTGGCCCCGTATACCTTAACGAAGTGGGGCGTGTGGCGGGAGGGGGCGCCGCCCCGTGGAGAAGAGCAGCCCCCATCCCCGCCAGAGTCGCCCCCGGTCCACTATTTGGATTGGCGAACCGAAAACTTGAGTCTTCCCCGGAGATGGCTCGACGAGGTGGGCGGCTTTTCCGAAAGCGATTGTGTTCTGGGAAGGGTGGCTGATATGTCATTGGCCGCGCGCTTACATGATGCGGGCCTGGCGGGATTCGCGGCGCCACAGGCCGTGGCATACGCTTGGCGGGCGACCGACCTGGAACGGGAGCGCCGGCGCATCTATGCGCGGGGATACGGCTTGTACTTGCTGGATCAACAGCGCTCCGCCGAACAATTGAGCAGCCGTCTCCTGCCGTCCAACTGGTGGTGGCGCTCCAAGGGGCTAAGGCCGTTCATGGTGTTGGGCGGCTGGTTATGTGTAACCGTAAGCCCCAACACGCGGCTTTTTGCACTGCTTTCCCGCCATGTCCTTCAATACGAACTCTCGCGCGGTTTCTGCGACAGCGCAGCCGGCCGGCCTCCCCGCTACGCAACGGGCTCGCTGCTTTGCTAGAGACAGCGGCGGCGGAGCCAGACCCGACTCCGCCGCCGCAATGCGTTACTGCTTTGTGACTGAGCGCGTCTCGGTTATTGAAGCTCCCAGCCTTCCCGGTACTCGTTGCGGACGTACTCGTTAGCCGGCTCGTAGTTGGTTACGCGCATATTCTGCGCATCCCATTCCAGCCGTTCCTGCCCGCGAATGGCCAAGTTGCCCAGCAACACCATCTCCGTGAAGGGGCCGGCGTAATCGAAATTCGACATCGCCCTGGGGCCACCCTTGCACGCTTGAATCCATTCGGCATGATGACCAGGCGAGCGCTGAATGATCTCCTCGGGCCACTCGAAATCTTCCATCGCGGCAGCGGGAAGGAGCCTGGGATCGCCTCCGTACTCGCCGCACGTCAGGATGCCGTCTTCACCGACGAAGTACGTCCCATTGTTGCCGTCGCCGACTTGCTCATCCTCGGGCACGCCTTCGGGATGCGGAGGCATTTCGCCGCCGTCGTACCAGAAGACTTCCACGGGCGCCATGCCGCGCCGGGCGGGGAAGTGATACCGGATGACCGAGCTGTTCGGGGCGGCCGCATCCGTCATGCCCTCCTGCCGCACCAATTCGACCTCGTCCGGGAAGCCTAGGTGAAGCGCCCAATAAGCGGGGTCCATGAT
>JAWOFY010000245.1:0-6775 GCA_046497285.1 Candidatus Hydrogenedentota bacterium | reverse complement strand
TGTCGAACGAGAGCGCCGACGCTTATCGACAGGCTGTGAGTCAAATGACTCAGGCTCACCAGCAGGGTGTGAATGCAGGCAAATAGCGCCACAACGAATGATCTCGGAGAGGGTATTCCTCTCCGGGACATTCCCTCCGCAAAGAAGAATACCGGGAGAACTAAGAGTATGGTCGCCATGAAGTCTTCAGGAAGAGGAAGCGCGGGCCTGTTCGAGGCCACGCGTAAAATGATGACTAACTCCAAGAGGAAGAACCTGCCCGAACTGGCTTCGGCGGACTATTTCCTCAGCTACACCTACGTGCTCACCCGCCACGCCATGAAGGACGCCCATGCCAACAACCCCGCCTACTACCTCATGCCCTCCGCCGCCTACACCGTCCCCTTCTTGAACACGGAGTAAATTGGCGCCAAATGGAGGTGGCGGGTTTGGGGATCCTGTTTCGGCGGGAACCACAGCCCAACAATCAGCACACTCTGAAAGCGTGTGGCTCTGGGTTTATTTGAAAGGTTGGCCGGGCAGGAGCAGTGGACGCAGGGGACAGGCCTCGCATTTGGGTTTGGGGCCGCAGAACTCCTTGCCGGTCCACACAATGAGCCCATGATATTCCTTGTAGAGGTGATGATCACGGGGAATGTTCGTTTCAAACAGTTCCCGCAGGGCTTCATAGCCGATGTCCTTCCCCGTGACGCCATGTCGATAAAGGATGCGGCGGGTGTACGCATCCACGACAAATACAAGCTTGCCGCAAGCGTACAGTAGGATGTCATCCGCGGTCTCGGGACCAACCCCCTTCACGGCAAGCAACTCGGGGCGAAGCGCCTCAAGGGGCTCGCGGGCCATGCGTTCCATGCTGCCGCCGTGCTTCTCCAGTAAATACGCGCAGAAGTTGCGTAGGCGCTGCGCCTTTACCCGGAAATACCCCGAAGGTCTTATAGCCTCCTCTAAGCTATCAGCAGGGCAATCATGGATCGTCCCAGGACTCAGAAGCTTGCCCGCCTTAAGGTTGGCGATAGCTCGCTCGACGTTGGCCCAGGCGGTGTTCTGCGTGAGGATGGCGCCGACGGCGATTTCAAAGGGGCTCTCGCCGGGCCACCAACCGGTGGGTCCGTAATGGGCGGCGAGGCGATCATGAATCTCCTGCAGCGTAGGGGGCGCGCTCATTCAATCCAGGGGAAGCCGGAAGGTGGGTCAGTATCTTCCGGCTCTTCCGGCTCGCCATCGCCGCTCTCAACTTCAAAAGGACTGTCGGAGCGTTGTTTTGGGGCGTGGACCACCACGGGATCCCACGCGCTGACGCCGTACTCTTTGGCAAAATGCCCCTGATTAATCGCCAATTCGAGAAACCCCATGCTTTGGACGAGCGCTACGCCCTCGCCTACTTCCACATCGCTGTAGGTTTGCGCGAAAGGAAGCTCGAACGACTCGCCGTTGAGGTCGATAGCAAGAGGAGCGTCACCGCCCGGCTGTGCTCCAATTTCCCTCAAGTGTTCCCTGGTGATAGTGGTTATCACATTGCCATAGGTGTCCACCCGGAGCACCTGACCATGGATAGCGTCATCGCCCACCTCGGGCTCATCGAAATCGAGTTGTTGAAGGGACTCCACGATCGGGCCAAGGTCGGCGAAAAGGGCGCCGCCCGCAAGATGAGCGGCTACAGGGCCGTAGATATCCCGGCCGTAAAAGGTGGACGAGGGTGGGTCCTCCCGCCAATAGAGCCGGTTGGTGAGTTCGCGGATTTCCGTGAAGCCGAGTTTCTCCGCGGCGAGGGAGAGCAAACCATTGTCTGGACGCACCAGATAACTGCCATTGTCGGTCCGCACCGCGATGGAGCGTCGTTCTCCCCCCACGCCGGGATCGACCACGGCGCAGAATACCGTTCCCGACGGGAATATCTCGGCGGCCTCGGCCACGACGTGCGCCCCCGCGACGATGTCAAAGGCCGGGACAGAATGGGTCACGGAAACCACAGTGGCATCCGGGAAATGGTCGTAGATAACGCCTTGAAGCACCCCGGCGTAGACTGAATCAGCGCCGTAATCCGTAACCAGCGCCACAATGCCATTGGGATCCGCCCCGGCTAATGGGGAAAGCATGCCCATAACCAGCAAGACGGCAAATACGATTCTTGTCTTCATGTATCACATCCTCACCTCTACCGTTATGAGTCATCCTCTTCCCGCCCACGGAACGACAAAGAAAATGGGCGGCCGCCGAGCAAGGTCCTCACAGCGCCTGGTATGCAATGGAGTTCCTTGAGTTATTGTCCACGGGCTCAACGACCGCCCCCACTAACTCCATAGTATGCGAAACATACTGACCCATGTGCAAATTTGTGGGCGGGGCCAACGACTTGCAGAAGTCCCTTGGTCGAGGATGAATCTTGCTGAGAATCGCTGGATAGTGCTCGAAATCCTCGGTATTGTAATCGGTTTTCGGCGAGAAGGCGGAGCTTTTCTTCACTTCTGCAAGCCGCTCCGTTCACAAAAAACCATTCCAAGTCTTCGTCGACCCCCGCCGTTAGAACCAATTCCCAACCATCTAGGGCTCGCGAAAGCTAAGTCCACGCGTGCGCCACAGATAACGCTCCGCCATGAAAAGCCCCATAATGCTCATGGCGTCAGTGATTTCTCCATGATCCGCCATGGCTAGCGCCCGGCCCAAAGGAACACGGCAAAGCTGAAGGATCTCCGTCTCATCCGGCTCGGGCTCGGTTTCCACCAATTCCTCGGCGAGAAAAAGATACCCTACTTCCGATGAGATGCAGTTGCTGAGATAGATGCTTCCGCTCAACGAAGTCCAGCAACCCGCCAACAAACCCGCCTCTTCCCGTAATTCCCGCTGAATGCACGTCAGGGGAGCTTCCCCTTCATCCGCCCCGCCTTCGACGATTTCCCAAGAGTAGCTCTCTGTGGGATAGCGGTACTGGCCCACCAGCCATGTTTCATAGTCGGGCGTCAACGTCACGACCCCGGTGGCGATGCGCGTTTCCACCACGCTGTAGACTCCCTCCCGGCCGTTGGGCCGCACGACGCGATCTTCGCGAAGCGTCAGCCAAGGGTTTTGGTAGATGATATGGCTTTCCTTGCGGGTCCAGGGATTTCGTTCGAGATCACCGTTCACCGATATACTCCCATGGGTTACGTTGCGATTTGTGAGACGCGGATCATGCCTTGCGGAGACGGACCGGCGCAAGTTAGCGGTGTATTTTGCGTACAAGCTTGACTTTGGCGCGGCAAACAAGGTTTCATGTTGGGCGTCTGGCTAGTGGAACCCGGAAGCGCAAGTATCCCGGCCCAGGCGATAAACCCTTGGCGAGTCAATATTTAAAGGAAGGAGCACTGCAGATGAGTATGCACCATACCGCACCACGAATCACAGGGGCGCTGGTAATCACACTGGCGCTGGCATTTTCGGCCGCCGCCGAGGACGACCTCAAGCTCACCATCGAGATGGAGTCCGAGGGCACAGCCTCAATCGCTGGTTTAGACCAACCCGAGGAGGATTACGAAGCCACGATGTGGTTCGGCGACGGCCAGTTCCGCCGAGACGACCAGGATCGGAGCGTCATCACGCTGTTGGGAGAGGAACAAACAGTATATGTTATTGACCATGCCGAACAAAGTTACGTGGCGCTGGACCTGCCCATCGATTTAATGGCCGTCATTCCCGAAGAGCAACGGCCTATGATTGAACAGATGATGGAGCAAATGCAGCCAGAGGTAGAGGTGGAAACAACGGACGAAGAAGACACCATTGGCGAGTGGAACGCCCGCAAATCGATCATCACGGTCACCGCGCCCATGGGAATAACCATCACCCATGAAGTGTGGTTAACAGATGAGCTTGATGTGGAGCAGAGAGGATACGAGGAAGCGACCCGCGCCTTGAGCGAAATGTCTCCGATAGGAGGCGATTGGGTGGAAAAACTCTCTGAGCTCGAAGGTTTTCCAGTGCTTACTGAAACGGTCACGGAAGTCATGGGCCGGCAAACGACGTCGCGGGAGCGCGTGGTGAGCGCCGAAGAGACTACCGCCCCGGAAGGGACGTACGAGCTTCCGGAAGGATACACCGAAGACGCGATGGACATATTTGGCGGTCCCTAAAACCCCGCTTGTAATGCCAAAGCGAAGTAGAGAACCCGCTAAACGCTTGTCCCCACCCCGAATCGCCGGATGAGGGCAGTCGCTCGTGAGACCTGTTGTCCAGCGTGCGGAGGGGAAGGTGGCCGACAATGTAATACCACCGCCCGCAGCAGCGTCCTTGTCCGGTGATTTGGGGTCTATAGTTTATCTACAAAAGCGGGAGACACTATCTGAGAACACCCTGTCCTCGAATGGGGGATCACGAATTCTACTTGGAAGCCGCCTTTCCGGCCTTCTCACCATGGCCGCGAGGGCGCAAAGGGGATGAAAGACCGTGAAATTATCCAGCCTTCTTCACCGCGAACACATAGTTTTCGGATTAAAATCAACGACGCTTACAGAGGCCATTGAAGAGCTTTTGGAGCAATTCGATGAGTCCATTGGGTTTGCCTGCGACCCGAGCGAGGGCTATTCGCGCCCCTGTTGGCGGGTCGCGGCGGCCGTATTGGAGCGGGAAGAGCAATCGAGTACAGCGCTGGGATCTGGCGTGGCCATACCCCATGCGCGCATCGCCGGTCTGAACGATTACTACGTGCTTCTGGGAATCCCCCGCGAACCTTTGCGCGATACCTGCCCAGACGGCACGCCCATCCGTTACATCTTCGTGATTCTGGGCAACGAGAAGAAGAACGCCCTCATTCTTCAAACCATGGCGGGTATTAGCACGTTTGCTTTGGAGGAGCGCCACCTCTCGGCGCTGGGCCGCGCCCGTTCGCCTCGGGAAGCGTGGCAGGTCATCGACCATAGCGGCATCCAGATCAAGGAAGAGTTACGCGCCCGTGATATGATGCGAGCCCCGGCGGCGGCGGCCACAGAAGAGATGACCTTGAGCGATCTGCTGGACCTTTTCTTTGAACACGAGGTGCGCGTCATCCCCGTGCTTACAGAGGGTGGCGGAATAGCGGGGGCGGTCACCTCACTCGAAATCCTCCAAGCTGGTTTCCCCGAATACATGTACCGCTTTAGCAACATCGGTTTCCTGGATGAACACGAGGCTTTCACCCGCTTCCTCCAACAGGAAAACACCTTTCGCGTGCGGGATTTCATGAACCGGAAGCCCTTGGTGTTCGATGAGGCGACTCCGCTCATCCAAATCGTGTTTCAGATGAATCGTGACCGGACATGGTTCGCCTTTATTCAAGACCAGGGCAAGCTCACCGGGATTATCGACCGTCACGATATTCTTATTCGGCTCTTGCGCCTTTAACCAGGACCTCGTAAATGGAATTCACTACTATCCTTGCCGTCTCCATCTTTGTTGTCACTTTCGGGGGTATTGTAACCGAGAAAGTCAACAAGACTGTCGTGGTGCTTTGCGGGGGCACGGCGATGGTGCTTCTCGGCGTGATATCGCAAGACACAGCGTTCGAGAGCGTGGATCTGGGCGTAATCTTCCTCTTAACTGGGATGATGATCCTTGTTCACTTCCTAGGCGAAAGCGGTTTCTTTGGCTACATCGCCATCCGAATCGCTCAGCTCGCCAAGGGCCGGCCCATCCCCCTCATCATTCTCCTTTGCATCGTCACAGGCGGTTTGTCGGCGCTAGTGGACAACGTGACCACGGTGCTTCTCATGGCGCCGATCATCCTGCTGATTACGGACCGGCTAGAAGTCCCTCCCATCCCCTTCCTCCTGCTGACGATATTCGCCTCCAACATTGGCGGCGCCGCCACGCTCATTGGCGACCCGCCCAATATCCTCATTGGCAGCGCCGCCGGCCTAAGTTTCAACGCCTTTCTGATTCACTTGGCGCCTATCTCCCTCCTGTGCATGGTGGCCGTGGCCGGTTACGGCGTCTATCTCATCCGGGGGCACACCTTCGTATCCTCGGATGTCCGCGCCCGCGTCATGGAACTCAACGCCCGCGGGGCCATCCGCGACAAACGATTACTGGTGAAGACGCTGAGCGTGCTGGCTGTCGTGCTGGCGGCTTTCACTCTCCATGAGCCCTTTGGCTTCGAACCCGCAAGCGTCACCCTGGCGGGAGCGGCCGTTTTATTACTCATTACAAAGAGCAACCCTCAAACCGCCTTCAGGTCGGTCGAGTGGCCCACCCTCTTTTTTTTCGTGGGGCTGTTCATGTTGGTGGCGGGTCTTGTGGCGACGGGGATCCTCGAAGCCATCGCCATGGCGGGTCTGCGCCTAAGCGGCTCAAACCTGCTCATCGCGTCTCTCCTGATCATGTGGGGCGCCGCCATAGCCTCCGCATTGATGGATAACGTCCCGGTTACGACCGCTCTCATCCCCGTCGTGGCCATGGTCATTCCCCGGTTCGCCGAGGCGAGCCCCTACAGCGAACCGGCCGTTGAGATGGCATTGTGGTGGTCGCTCGCCTTGGGGGCGTGTTTTGGCGGCAATGCGTTGAGTTTTTCCGCCGCGGCCAACGTGGTGGTAGTCGACATTGCTCGAAGTAACCAGCTCCCGATCTCCTTTCACACGTATTTCCGCGCCAGTTGGCCGATAACGTTGTGCTCGTTGATCCTCGCCAGCCTCTACGTCGCGTGGCGGTATGTGCTCTAAGCGAGGGCGTTCTCGCTGACTCCAAGGGCGACGCCAGCCTTTAAATCCACGAGGGGGTTCGGAATTCGAAGGATGACAAAGGAATTGCGGCGGGCTAGTAGGCGTTTTTG
>JAWOFY010000241.1:0-4601 GCA_046497285.1 Candidatus Hydrogenedentota bacterium | reverse complement strand
AGTGGGTGGTGTTCTTGTGTCTCCAGCCCTAACCACCAAGGAGGTTAGAACCTATGCGAACAGTAACACGATGGATATGGTGTTTCACCGGGGCCGTTGCTATCGGGATCTGCGGCGGTTTCGCAGGTGTGACGGAGGCGGACGCTCAGCAGGAGCCCCCGTCGCCACCGCAAGAGCCCGCCCCTGGGCCTGAAGAGCCACCGATGCCGGAGGACCCGCCCCCGCCTCAGGAGCCCGCTCCCGCGCCTCAGGAGCCTGCGCCCGAGGCCCCTCCGGCGCCAGAGCAGCCAACAGCGCCTCCTGAAGCGCCAGCGGCCTTACCGGAGGTGGACACGCCGGAAACGGCGGCTGTGATCGAAGGTGAGCAAGAAACTGCGGAAGTCACGGGCGAGACCTTTGACTGGGTGCTTGATCGCGTCAATGAGTTGCTCCAACGGCAGCCCCAGATGGAGCCGCCGGAACACGAGGAGATCCTCGACACCTTGGTTGGCCAGCAGGTGTTCATCGCGGACGCCAAGGAAGCGGGTGTTGAAGTGACTTCGGAGGAAGTCGATGCCGCGATTGACGAGATCAGGGAGACGATACCCGAGGGGTTTGAGTTCGAGGACGCGCTTGCGCAAGAAGGCCTCACCGAGGACCAGTTTGTGTCCATGATGGACGACCAGCTGCATGTGCAAGCCTACGTTGACGCCCTCTCCGAAGAGGATGAGTATGAGGACCTTGAGCCTACGCCTCAAGAGGAGATTGCTGAATTGCTCTCGGTGCTGATGTTTGAGCTGGACGCCACGCAGCACCAGGTCATGGCTCAGCGGGTCGATGATGTGCGCGGGGAGTATGACACCGAAGTGAACGTGGATTTCGAGGATGTCGAGGCGCCGGAGCCCGCGGCGCCGGAGCTTCCCGAGCAACCGTTGCCGCAGCCGGAGGAGCCCGCGCCTCAGCCGCAGCCGGACGAGCCCGCGCCTCAGCCGCAACCGGAGGAGCCCGCGCCTCAGCCTAATGTCCCGATGTAAACCGGTTGGTTCCGCCCTTTCCAGCCAGAAAGGCGAAGGTTGGTTAGGGAGTTCCGCAGGGCCGCCGCTAGCGTAGCGGGGTGTAGATTATTCGCAAGGGTTCCGTTGGTGGGGTTTACTAAGAGGAGACGTCTTGCGGCGGCTGGGATAGGTGAAGCGTACGTGAGGGGAGCGCCCTGCGAATGGGCGCTCCCTTTTTCGATTTCGGTGGCAAGACGTGATAGGCTCTGTTAATGTTTTGAGGAGCGTTTTGATACCCATCGAACCGGATTTCCCGCGCCGGCCTCGCCGGTCATGGGAAGAAGCTGGAGGAAAACCCTGCGCATGAACCCGATAGTTTCGCGCCGAAGCTTCCTTTCTGGCGCCGCGGCGGCCCTTGGCGCGCCGCTCATTGTGCCGTCACGCGTTTTGGGGCGCGAAGGAACCGTTCCCCCTTCCGATCGCATTGGCGTCGGTTTCATCGGTTGCGGCGCCATGAACACGGGCCACGCCCGGCGCTACATGAACCGGGATGACGCGCATATCATCGCCGTTTGCGATGTGAACGAACGCAAACGAGAGGAACTGCGCGATAACGTGGAAACACGGTACGCGCAGCGCTTCGAGAAGGATTCCTACAGGGCGGTGAAAACGCGCCATGATTTTCGGGATCTTATCGCGGATGATGGCGTCGACGCCGTGATCATCGCCACCCCGGACCATTGGCACGTGCTTCCCGCCCTCGCGGCCGTGCGTCAGGGAAAGGACGTGTACCTTGAGAAACCCATGTCTCTCACTATCGAGGAAGGCCGCGTGCTCGCCGATGAGGTGAAGCGCACGGGCGCTATTCTCCAACATGGCGCCCACCAGCGCTCCCAGCGGCAATTCTTCCGGGCCGTGGAGCTGGTGCGTAATGGCAAGATTGGCGAACTCGAGGAGATTGAAGTTGTCCTTTTCCCGGGACACGCCGGGGGCTCGTGCACGCAAGAAGAGCCGCCGGATTGGTTCGACTATAATCGCTGGCTCGGCCCTGCGCCGGAAAGCCCCTATTGCCCCGAGAAATGCCTGCCGGTGCGCGGCTGGATGTACATCAGCGACTATTCCGGCGGCCGCATCACCGAATGGGGCAGCCATCATCTCGACATCGCCCAATGGGCCTTGGACGCCGATGAGACCGGCCCCGTCGAGATTGAGGGGACGGGCGTGATCCCCGAAGACGGGACCCGCGACACGCCGGTGCGTTGGAACCTGAATCTGCGCTACGCGACAGGCGTAACGGTGAAGTTCACCGACAGCACGGGCCGCGATGAGCCGTGGATCCGTCACGTAGGCGCTCTTGGCGGGGCGGGCATTTATTTCAAGGGAACCGAAGGCTGGGTGTCCGCCAATCGGTCGCGCATGGAGACCGGTCCCGAAGAGCTAGCCGATTGGGAGCCGGGTCCCGATGACGTTCGCCTGGGCACGGGCCAGGCACATCACGAGAACTTTCTGGAATGCATCCGCTCGCGTCAACAACCCGTCGGCCACGCCGAGAGCGCTCATCGCTCATCGACTATGTGCCATCTCGCCCACATCTGCGTGCGCCTCGACGAAAAACTCGAGTGGGATCCCGAACAGGAACGTTTTGTGGACAATCCAGAGGCGGACAAGCACATCAGCCGTCCCATGCGTGAACCATGGAGTTTGGAAGAGGCATGACGCATCGAAACGGCGGGCTGAGTTATCAGCCCGCCGCTGGACGTAGGTTGTTACAAGCTATCCCTTAGACCTCTTCCGGGACGTCGAACTCCTCGCGCCGGTCGGGATGGATGAGCGCATTGGCGTCCTCGTTGTCAAACTGGCCCGCGTCCGCGTCGTAGTTTAGGGCCACGTTTCCAACCCGGTGGGCGATGTTGGCCATGTGAATCATGATGTTGTGCGGATTTGTTACGGCAACGTCCGCCGCGGGTTTCTCGTGGCTGCGTACGCAATCCAGGAAATTCTGGTAATGATAGGGCATGTCCGGTACGCGTCCCGGCATGGATTCCACCACTTCGCCATTGGCTTCCATGATTTCCCATCCGCCGCCGTGCCGGCCGATGTACATGAAGCGATCCTCCCCATAGACTTCGACCCGGGTGGCGTTCATGGGCCAGTACGGGAAGTCGTCGCCTTCGCGGGTGCTGCCATCGGTCTTTCTCATGTAGGCGGGAAAGCCGGTGTTGTCGTTGGTCATGATGAAGTCGCCGAAGTCCCAACTCACCACTTGGAGATCGGGACGCTCGGAGTCGTCCCCTCGATGGGCGTAGCGACCTCCGAGGCATCGCACGCTCGTGGGCAGGCCGGGGTCGCCCATCACCATCATGGCCAGGTCGAGCTGGTGAGGATTGTCCAGGGCTAGGTCGCCGCCGGTGAAATCCCAGTACTGCATCCAGCCGCCGCCGAAGAGGCGTTCGTGATAGGGCCAATCCGTGGGGACTGGGCCCAGCCATTCGTTCCAGTCAAACCCTTCCGGGGGATCGCCCGGCTCGTCCAGGTTGAAGGGGCCGCCGGATTTCACGTTGTACACCTTCACGAAAGGAACCCCGCCCAGTACGCCATCCTCGATGCGTTTCCGCGCTTCCTTCACGTAATCGGCCGACCGGTTTTGGACACCCACCTGCACGATGCGGTCGTACTTCTTCGCCGCCTCCTCCATCTTCCAGCACTCGAAGATGTTGTGGGTGTGGGGCTTCTCGACGTACACATCCTTGCCGGCCTGACACGCCAGCACCGACAACGGGGCGTGCCAATGATCGGGCGTTGCGACGACCACGGCGTCCACCTCGTCCGACGCCAGCACCTCCTCTGCGTTCTTGACCATTTGAGGTTCGGCGTCTTGCTCCCCGGACAGAAACGCCCACGTCTGCTCAAGCCGCTCGGGGTGCAAGTCGCAGAGGTGGGTCAGTTGGGCGCCCAGATTCATCATGCCGCCCGCAACCATGGGGCCTCGGCCGCCGCAGCCGATCAAGGCGATGCCGATGCGATCGTTGGCCCCCATTACCGATTTCGTTGTCATTGCGCCGGCGGTCATGGCGGCCGCGCTGGTTCCAAGAAATTGCCGTCTGGTCAGGTCCATGGCTCATCTCCTTTGTGCGTGTTGGGTGGTCTCAACACGGATAATGCCTAAATGCGCTCCGTTAGTAGAGCGTCAAGCCTAAACTTGTGGATGCCGCTATTGTATTTGACGTAGCCTGAAATGCTGTCACAAATAAATCCATCCCGTGGGGATGACAGCTTGGGTCATTTAGATGTTCACCCACGCATAAGAGTCTAGCGTTTATGGTGATCTCCAAGCCGAGCCAGCCCAGGGGCGCAAAGCCGCGTTGTCCACAACGTTAGCGCTGACCAAGTATTAGCCCGGGATGTTCAACCGCGCCAGGTAGATCGCGCTCTTTTCTTCGTGAGACGAGTAATAGCTCATCCAAATCTCGTCTTCATACTCCACCAACCCCGCATAACTCGTGTCGCCGCCGGAGGGCAGCTCAAGGAATTCGCGCATGGTCCCTTCATCGGGATCAATCCAACACAGCGAAGTTCGGGCGCCGCCGCGAAATCATGAACGAAGATGGCACGATGGCACGCATGCCG
>JAWOFY010000235.1:0-3106 GCA_046497285.1 Candidatus Hydrogenedentota bacterium | reverse complement strand
CCAAAACGGCCTGACCGACCAGTTGCATTAGGGCCGCCGCACCACGCTATACAGCACGTATGAACTCTCCGGAGACGGAAAAAACGCCAGGGAGACCATGTAGTAGCGCTTTGAAGCCTGTCATCACAACAGGCCGTGCAAACTGCTTCGTGCGTCCTGTCGCTACAACACGGATCCTCGTCTACACTTTGTAACCCTTCAGGGTCGCAATAATTAACCGGATTCCCCGTCACATACGCATACACATTGGGTCCATCGACCATGCCCAGCGGGTCGCGGATGGTCCAGCGGGCTTGGAAGGGCGAGTAGTAGCGGAACGGGGCGTAGTACAGCCCGGATTCGCCGTCCCATTGATGCCCGGTGAACATGAAGCGTTCATCGCCCGAAGCCCCCTCGAATATGCCGCCGTAGGGCGTGTATTCGCGGTCCCACTGCTCGGTTCCGTACTGGTCGCGCACGGACCGCGTCGAGCCCAGGTGGTCCTTGAGCAGGTATTCCGGCGTCCCCGTGCCCGCGCTGGCGCCGCTGATTTGCGCCAGCACGCTGCCGCCCAGCCGGGTGGCCCTTTCGTGGCGTTGCGGAAGCGTGGGTTCTGGGACCCCTGCCGGGGTCCATCTTTTGAGGGATCTCAATCCAGGGGTGTCGCCCTCTCGCTTGCGCTCGTTGGCTCACCCCCTGGCTATCGTCTATGACCCCTTCGGGGTCGATTTTTGAACACCATCCATCCCAAAGGGATGACAGAGGATAGTCAGGGGTTGCGGCGTGCGCGAGCACGCGATACCGTTGGAAACATGTTCTCTGCGCCTTTGCGGCTTTGCGTGAGCTGAAGCCGCGCCTCACGCAAAGCCGCAAAGGCGCAACAAACCGCATCGCCGTCTTCGGGCGGTCGTGGCGCGGCGCTTCGCGGTGTACGCTTCCTTTGTGTTGGACAGGATTGACATGATTTACATGATTGGGATCCCGATGCGGCGAGGTGATTTGTGTGTAGGCGCTTGAACACACGAAAACACCCTGATCCTTGAGGACCAGGGTGCTGTTGGTATCCGATGTGGGCTGGTTACGGGGGCGCACGGTGCGGTTGGGCGGTTTGCGCCGCCCACCGGTGTCATGCCGAAATGCATTGCCCCGCCGAATCATTCCGGGCTCTCCCTTGCCGAAGCCGCCTCGCCGCGCCACCTTTTAGCCGCAGCCCGATGTAATTAGCGTATATGGTTTCAATCTCGATGTCAAGCCCGATCGAATTCCGAGCTTCTACTTCGCGCCTTAGCGCCTTAGCGTGAGCTGAAGCCGCGCCTCACGCCGCATCGAAGCGGCGCACATCGATCTCCACGCCCTGCTGTTGCATCTCCTCGGCGCGGCGAAGGATTTCGTGGGTTACGTCACCCGAGACATAGGCTTCCCCGCAGTTGTCGCAGACACGGGCGGGCACGCCACGCAGCACTAGAACCATGCCGCCGCGCTCAATCGCGACAGTGGTCTCGCCATCGGACGTCTCCCCGTGCTTGCAAATGACGCACTTCATCGCCTTCTCCTTTTGTAATCGGAATGCCACCGTTCCAGATCAGGAGAGTATGCGGTAATAACGATCCACTCCTGTTCATCAGGATTCCATGCGGCTACGACGTGCAACGGCCGTCCGGCCACCATGCTGAAGAGCAAGCGGCTCGGATAGGGCGTATCATCATCTTAACTCCACGGGAGCATGCCGGGCGAGCGCCAAGCCCCCCGTGCGCCCCTTCCCGCCTCACAAGGTCTCGATCCGGATGTTGTGGTTGCTGTAGATACAGATGTCCGCGGCGATGCCGAGCGCTTCGCGCACGATTCCCTCCGCGTCGAGATCGGAGTGCGCCATCAAGGCTCGAGCCGCCGCGAGGGCGTAGCTGCCGCCGGAGCCGATCGCCAAAATGCCGTCGTCGGGTTCGATGACCTCGCCGTTGCCCGAGATGATCAGGGAGCGTTCCGCGTCGCACACCGCGAGCAAGGCCTCGAGATGGCGCAAATAGCGGTCCGTGCGCCAATCCTTGGCCAATTCGACGGCGGACCTCAGCAGGTTGTTGTTGAACTCGCTCAGTTTGCCCTCGAACCGCTCGAACAGCGTGAACGCGTCCGACACCCCGCCAGCGAAACCCGCCAGCACCCGGTTATCCGCCAGCTTGCGGACCTTCAGCGCGTGTTGTTTCATCACCGTGTCGCCAAGGGTTACCTGGCCATCGCCGCCCACGGCGACTTGGCCATCCTTGCGGACGCCGAGCACGGTCGTTGCGTGAAAAACTTCCATGAACATACCTCCGGAATGCGAAATGAGAACCTGGCTTTGAGAATCCCGCCAAGCTTAGCATAAACAACGCTCCACGCGAATACGCCACGCGTAGGCCGCGCGTCCCAATCGCCGGACACGGACGCTGCTCCGCGGAACAACAGGTGCAACCGTAGCGCCGCCTTCCAGGCGGCCTATGCGCCGGCAAGATGCCGGTGGTACGAATTATTCCCCCCTTTGCAAGGGGATGGCCCGAAGGGCCGGGGGATGCGAACGCCGGCTCACCACCTTATCCGGCGATCGCGGTTTGACAGTTCGACCGTGGCGGGGGTACATTGCAGGCTTGGTGGTCAAGTTTCACATGCTGGTGGGTTCGCGCCGCGTGCATCGCCCTAGCAGGCCAGCTGTCTTCAACCGCCTTTCCAGCGGATGCCCAAGCCGTCCGCGGCGATCGCCTCGCAGGAGAGATCGCGGACCGCCAGCCTCTCGACGCAACGTGAACCTGCACGTTCATCGAGGGCCGGCTGTATTTCGCCGTGGACCCGGAAAATACGGCGAACGAGATGGCGCGAAGAACCACTCTCTCCATCCGTCGGAACACGGAAAACAGCCCGATCCTTTTGGAGCAGGGTGTTGATGATATCCGAGGTAGGGTGGTTCCGCAGGCGCACGGCGCGCCTTACGCCATCGGTGGATAATATCCACCACGAACGCCCCGAAGTCGTCCTTTTCTGAAGACGAGTGAACGAACCCCGCCTTCGCCCGGGGCCCCAAAAAAGACCAAGCGAAGGCGGGGTTCATATTCTTCCATGGCGCCTCTTTGGCGCCCGCATACTTCCGCTATTCGGC
>JAWOFY010000178.1:0-9497 GCA_046497285.1 Candidatus Hydrogenedentota bacterium | reverse complement strand
TCCAAAAGACGGGGCGCCAGGCTATAAGTCATGGGGGAGCCCCCGAATAGGAGTATGATGATGTCGTTGTTCCGCCGTCTCTCCGTGTTGGGACTTGCCGTATGTATAGGGGCGTCTCTTGGCGTCATTTCCCATGGCGAGGTTCATGCCCAATTCACCTCTGAGATCGTTTACTATGAGAACGGGCGGCTGACCTACGTTTCTGACGAAGAGGGAAACCGGATTCCCGACTTCAGTCACGCCGGCTACCGGGGAGGCGCTGTTGCGTTGCCCGAGGTTCCCCGCCAAGTCACCTTGGATCCCGGGGAAGGCGACGATACGGAACGAATCCAGCAGGCTATCGACACGGTTGGCGGCATGGAGATGGACGAAAACGGGCATCGCGGCGCGGTTATGCTTAACCCCGGCGAGTATCACATAAGCGACAACCTTAGGGTCGGGAATAGCGGGGTGGTGCTCCGAGGCGCGGGCGACGATGCCAACTCGGGAGACAATACCATCCTCAAGGTAACCAAAGAAGTCCAGGGAACCGTAATCGAATTCAACGGTGGAGGCGTCGACTGGGGGCGCCCAGCTTCGGAAAGCAGTAGGACAGCTATTGTTACAGGTTTTGTTCCAGTAGGATCGAGAACCTTCGAGGTTAGCGATACTTCGGAATTCGAGGTTGGCGATTCCGTTATTATTCGTCACCCAAACACCCAGGCTTGGCTTGACGCTATTGACGGCGGGGCCACTGCTGACGACTCGCCATGGACCCCCGATAATAACCTGGCGATTCTTTATAACCGCACGATAACCGAAGTCGTTGGAAATACGGTGGTCATTGACGTACCGGTTTACAATCACTTGGACCGGAGCCTATCCCAGTCTGAAATGCACCACGCCGACTTCCAAAACCTGATCACCGAGGTAGGTATCGAGGACCTGCGGGTGGTCATCGAGACGGATGGCTACGAAACCGAAAACCATGCCCGGCACGCGGTGATTTTTAATGGGGTTGAAAACGGCTGGGCGCGCGGGGTTACGGCGCTTCATTTTCAGCACACCGGCTTCGGAACCCGCAGTTCCACCTTCATCACCATCCAAGCGTGCCGCGCCTTGGAGCCTCATTCCGAGATCACCGGCGCGCGCCGGTACAACTTCAATGCGATGGGACGTTCCAACAACATCCTGTTCGAGAAGGTATTGGCTAGTCACGGCCGCCACTGCTTCGTCTCCAATGGAACCACCTCCGTCTCCGGCATTGTCTTCCACGATAGCACCTCCGTCGAGGCCTATGACACTTCCGAGGGGCATCGCCGCTGGAGCCAGGGTCTGCTATTCGATAGTCTTGTCTTTGAGGACCGCCACCCCAGGCGCCGGAGCGTTGGACTTTATAACCGGGGCGATTTTGGTACGGGCCATGGGTGGGCGGCGGCCCACTCCGTGGCTTGGAACGTCGATCCAGGTGGACGCGAGATCATCATTCAGAAACCGCCCACGGCCCAAAACTACGGCATCGGCAACCAGGGTCCCATCACGGGCGATGGACCGTTTGATCAACCTGAGGGTCACATTGAGGGCGCCAATGAAACTCCGCAACCCGAATCCCTGTATAAGGCGCAGCTAGAGGAACGATTGACGTACGGAACCCCGCCGGATGCGCCGGCTCGCTTGAACGTTGCGCTTGATGACGACGGAAATCCGGAGCTGGAATGGAGTCACACTTCCGTCAAGGCCGAGTCCTTTCAGATTGAGCGGGCCGTCGACGGCGAGGGTTTTGAGCAGATCGCAAGCGTCGAGGCCGGCCACACGTCGTGGCCGGACGAGAATGTATCCCGGCAAGATCGCACGGAGGCCACCTATCGATACCGTGTGCGCGCAACGGGATCAGATGGCTGGTCAGCTTGGTCCAATCCTGTTTCAATTGAAATGTAAGGAGCACGCCGATTTGATTGCCGCCTCTTGACTCTTGGGAAACCAAACGGAGAAACCCGTGCGGCTGAACAGGCGCTTTCGGAGCTGGTGCGGGGACGTGACGCTATCCTTAAACACAAGCAACAAGGTGTGTATCGCCTTCCTTTGGGCGAGAGGCGTTTCTTGAACTTTCACGTGGTTGCGGTGTGTCGCGGGCGGGGCGCGCAAAACGCATTAATGAGAGGAGGCTACAAATGGCGGAGCAACGCAGCACGTTTCCAGTGACGGCTATGGCCATCGTCGGCGGGCTAGGATTGGCTTGGGCGTGGGCGGGCCAAGCAACCGCATCGGAATGGGACCTGCGCCACACCGAATATGAAGAGGTCCTGTTCAGTGACGATCACGTTTCCGAGGGATTTCTCGCTCCCCTGGACAACGGCGAGATCATGTTGATCTTTCGGATGGACCCCGGCATCGAAGGAAGCCACGTGGGTACCGACGGATACATCGCCCGCATTATCTATGACCCCGAGACAGACCAGTGGGGCGAGGTTGAAACCGTTTACAACAGCCACGAGTTTGACGATCGCAACCTTCACGGCGGGGTGACCAGGGAGGGACGAATCGTCGCGTTTTTCCGCCAGTACGATGGCCAAACAACGCACGGCCGTTACTTCATCTACAGCGATGACAACGGCCGCACGTGGTCGGAGCCTCAAGTGTCCGAGGCCTGGAGCGATCCAGAGGCTAGCGGGATATCGGGCGTGTGGAGTACGGGCCGGATGTTCTACAATCCCGACATTGAGCGATATATGATGTTGGGCTGCCAAGGTTATGTTACCTGCAGCCGGGATGGGGCGCAGTGGGAGGAATACAACCTGGTCACGGAGCCGCGCCATGGTCAGGAAATGGCCGGGGCGTGGTGCGGCGATAACCGCATGGTTGCTCTGATCAGAGACGATGAACGAGAGCACGGTCATCCCTTGCTGCAGGTGGCGAGCCGCGACAATGGAGAGACATGGTCTGAACCAAAACCCACGAACATCCCGCCCGATAACCATTGGGGCTGTGCGCCGGCATTGATCTATGACGAAAAGCGGGAACTTCTGATTGCTTTGAACAGCGACCGATACTCGCGCCCGGATTCCGAAAACAGCCTGTTTATCTACACGGCGCGACCAGACGAAATCATGGATGATCCCCAAAACTGGACGTTACAGTATGAACTGCCACGTCCGTGGGCTAAGGAAAACTTTGCTAAAGACCGCCCCTTGAATCAGAACCTATATGGATATCCCACTATTGCGCCCATAAATGAGAACGAGTATCTAGTGGTATTTACGGAACGTGCGCGTATGCATGGCGCGGAACAGGCAGACCTCTACTATTTTCGGTTGCGTTTCGAATAAACGGTAAAAGCGGCTTCGCCCGGCGAAGAGGGATGTTCTCGAGCCGACCAAGCACAAAAACATCCGTCTGACCGGCCTGGCCCCCGCTGCTCTTCCGCTTCAACATTACTGGAAGAGCAGCGGGGGCTATGTTAGGGGCTACACAGCCGGCCGCTACCGTTCATCTTCGACGTCGTCCAGGGAAGCGCGTACCGACTCGTTCCATCGCATAAGGTACTCGCTCATCCGCTCCACGATTTCGGGTTCTTCCTCGCTAAGATCGTTGGACTCGGATACATCTTCCGTTAGGTCATACAGTTCCCAGTTCCACGGCGAAGCGGCGAAAGGACCGTCCCCGTTGGACGGATAATGGACCAACTTGTACCGGTTGTCGGACAGCGCCATTCGACCCTGAAACTGGAACGCGATGGGCTCCGGACGCTCGTTCATTTCCCCATTGATGAGCGGAACGAGACTGATGCCGTCAAGGGGCCGATCGGGGGGCAGCTCGATATCAAGCACTTCAGCAATGGTCGGCAGGTAATCGTGGGTGACGGCGGGTACGTCCGTCGTACGTTGGTCACTGATGCGCGCCGGCCATTCCAGCAGCCCAGGCACGCGAATCCCCCCCTCGTAGAGGTCGCGCTTGCGGCCGCGCAACGGCGCCGCCGACCCCGGGTGCGTTTGGCCGCCCTCGGGGCCGTTGTCCGAAGTGAGCCAAAACATGGTGTTATCGGCCACGCCAAGTTCCCGCAGCTTGTCTCGCAAACGGCCCACCTGCTCGTCGGCATGCGAAATGCACCCGTAATAGTGCTGCCCGAACTCCTTGAGTTCAGGGAACTGCCCCGCGTGTTCCTCGCCAGCCACAACCGGCCAGTGCGGTTCGTGAAACCAAACGACGGCTAGGAAGGGATCCTCCTGCTCCACCGCGTTTTCGATGAAGGGAACCACGCGGTCCATGATGACCTCGGCGTTGGGACCGTCTAAGTTTTCGGTAACCTTGCCGCCGCTCTCGTCCCAATAATGGGTCCCGTAATGCTGGACATTGTCTTCTTCAATGTCGGGATCCCACCAGTGCCGCAAGTTGCCGGGATGATCCGAAAAATCGGCCGGGCGCTGTGTTGGATTGTAGGTGGGTACCTTGGCCTCGGTTGCAAAGGCGACGTCGAAGCTGCGCTTCCAGGGTGGAGCGAAGTGTTCGGTGGCGCCAGGCCGTCCACGGTTCGAATCTTCCATTTCAGTCGTAAGCGTTCCCAAGTGCCACTTACCGAAATGGCCGGTGTGATACCCCTGTTGCTTTAGTTCTTCCGCGAGGTTTAGCTCATCCTGCGGGAGATGGCCCGTGTTGGCGTGGAACACGCCGTAGCGGAAAGGATGACGTCCCGTAAGCGCGCTGCCGCGGGTAGGACTGCACACCGGCGCGGCAGCATAAAAGCGTTCAAACACCAGCGACGACGACGCCATCTCATCGATATTGGGGGTCACCCCCTGGACATAATGGTCGCTGTCATGATAACCCACATCGTCGTAGCCCAAGTCGTCAAACATCAGGAGAATCACATTCGGTTGGTCCTTATCCCCGCTATCTGGAGACTCGGCCCCGGCGGCCGCCGCCACCAACAATACAAGCGATGCCGCAACGACAGCAAAAGGCCGTGAAACGCCCCGGATCGCGAATCGCCTCGCCCTTTCTTGCAGACGCGCCACATTATCCGCAACCCGCTTTCCCATCTCCTCTGTCAAACCAGTGAAACGTGGTGTAAACCACCTTCGGATACGCGCCAACGCACGCTTCACTTCTCTACAAGATGCCGCGTCGTTTACTCGTTGCATTTTATGCTCCTTCTCGTCTCTCAGCGCTGAGCTTCTCCCAAGCCCGGAACGCTGCCCACATTGCGGGAAAGCACTCACCAACCTATAAACTTGGTCAACGAATGCCGCCATGTAGTGGCGGCTAAGTCCCCTACGCCCTCCTTCCGTAAACAACCAACCTGTAGAACCCTACGCGTCGGACGGACTGTGTCAGCGATTCTCGAACGCCTACGAGCCATCCTTGTCAAAGCGCCCTTCAAACACTACCCCCCCGGCTTCGATCCTCAGTTCTCCCTCACGCCACCCAAGCTCAATCGGGCTGCGGTTCGGGCTCTCCGGAACGGCGTCCCCATCCCAACGCTTTGGGAAGTTCGGCTATAGAGGCCTACCCCTCCCCCTCCCAGATTGCCTTCATCGTTTCTTCCTGACTAAATCCAACGGGAACGTCTTTGCTTTGCGTGTTGGCGCGATACATATGGGTCTGAAGGCGTTCCCTGCCGAATTCACGTTCGACTGGCGCGTTCCCCAAAGTTCTTCTGGCCGGGAATTGCAACCACCCGTGCGGATCATTTTCGCGTATCCAATTCCATGCATATTTGAGAAACTCGTTCCTGTACCTCTCGGACTGCCTGGCAAACCACGCAATTTCGTCGTAGCCCCAGACGGAGTGGTGATTGACATTTGGCTGACCCGGCTCCTGAATACGCCCCCCGAAATTGTCGAACTCCACTATGTATAAACTCGCGGATACCGGCCATCCGCTCGGGGTTACACCGCCAATCGTGCGCCCGTATATGCTTCCAAGGTAACTGCCGCCATACCCGTCCCCGAGGTAGCCTTCCTTCAGAATCGCTTTCTGGGGCTCTTCGACGAGTTCTTTCGGCCGTAACGGGAAAGAGAGGAAATCGAAAAGCAAACGGTCCTCCCCTGTCTCCTCATCCTCCATGGCGGCGCCAGCCCCGGCGTGCGCGTCGCACAGGACCATGCCCCGTCTTGCATTTTCTTTTGCATACCCCCGGAGCCGCTCCAAAATCTCATCCCAATAACCGAAGCCGGGATCCCTTCTGTTCATGAGGTGGAACTGTCCCAAATGGAGGGCCTCATACCCAGCGTCGATGTAGCGGGCCGCCCGGTAGAAAAACCACATCCTCGTCTCTAACCTGCTCATGTCCGGCACGCCGGAGGAGGGGCCCCAGCGGTTCAGGCCCCATCCGTCGTCGTAGACCATTTCCTCAAACTGAAACGTTCTCTCTTCGGGATCCAAATCAAACGCCTCAAAAACCCAGGCCGGGACCTCGACATTTTCAACGCTTGTATCGACGATCTCAAATACGCAGGCCTGCAGGATGATTTCCGCATCCATTTCGTGAACCCGCTTTGCCCTGTCTTCAGCGTGCTCGAAGTGCCGATCGTCGTCGGGCGGCGTCCCCCACGCGTAAGCGGCGCGTCCAACAAACTTCGCGCCTATGTTTTCGAGCATCGCGAGGTCGCTCTCGAAAAACTGGCTCCTCCCTTCGGGATGCCCCGCACACAAGCCGAGGTGGGTGACGGCTCGGGAAAGATAGCTTTCGAGAACGTTTCGCGGCATTGTCTCCGAAAAACTGTATTCCCTCTCGAACGCTTCGTTTGAGGGATTACCAATCGTTCCGCAAGTTGGAGCAGAGGAGGCAAGCCTCTGGAGACCGTTTGTGGTTTCGCAATGGAGCGTATGATTCTCGGACCAACTTGTCGACACTAGCGATATTGGCTCTCCAAAACGCTCCCACTTTTCCCCCTGGAGTCGCCTCGGGACAGACTGGTCCCCCTCCCCGGCCAGCGCCGGCCACTGCGGGGCCATCATGATACAGGCAACCGCCATACACGCCGCCAAGGGGCCCAGACCGAAACGCTGCCCCCATCGCGGGAAAGCACGCACGCGCCAATAGCCTTGGTCAACGAATGGCGCGTTGTAGCGGCGGCTAAGCCTCATGATCTATCCTTTCATAAACATATCTTTAGAACCCTACACTGCGGACGGACTGTGTCAGCGATTCTCGAACGTGTACGAGCCATCCTTGTCGAAGCGCCCTTCAAACACTTCACCCCCGGCTTCGATCCTCAGTTCTCCCTCACGCCACCCAAGCTCAATAGGGCTGCGGTTCGGGCTCTCCGGGGCGGTGGCATAAAGGTCCAGCCGCTCGCTCCAGTCGACTGCTTCACCGTCACGGGCCACATGGGGCAGATCGTGTTCTTGACTAAAGGTGAGCGCCAAGGTCTTGCCATCGCTCCCCGTAAGCTCGACCGCGCCTTCATCCACAGCGCCAGTATCCAGCCCACTCTGTTCCAACACGGCCTCGCGAAACTCCTCGAAACTGTCGTGCTCACCAGCCTCGCCAACCTCCATGGCGAAGCCTCCGTACGTCTGACCCTCGATGGCGGCCCGGAGGAAGGTTTCCTGCGCGTAGTGCTCCTCGCGATCGTGCTCGGCCACCTCGTAGGGGGCTAAGTGGATGGGATGCAGGGCAATCCACGTGTCCTCGTACTCGAAGAACCACACCCCCTCTTCCTCGTGCAGTTCAGCACTGTCCGGCACGAGGAAGTAGAAGGACTCATGGTCCGGGTCGTCGGCCGGACGCAACCAGATCATCAAGTTCGCATACTGACCGATTTGATCTCCTGGATTCTTCCGGCTGTTTCCCGGCATGGGGTCGGTTTGGGCCACGAAGTAGTCCACACCGCGCTCGCTGTTGTACGCCATCAGCGAGAACGGCGCCACCGCCCAGGTCTGCTCCGGCTCCTCGGAGACCACGCTCCCCATTTGGAAGGTCTCCCCGATATACATGGTCTCCCAGTAACGGGGCATGAAGTCCTCGTCTCCGGGCTCCCAAACGTCGTAGGGGGGCTTGGTGGCGAATAGCTCCACCGGCCGCTCGAAATTCTTCCGGGCCAGCTCGACCACGGCCGGCGGCGGCCGATACCCGCTGGTCAAGTGATGAACATCGTCCCGATCGTGCCGGGGGTTCTCCATGGCCGTATCACCTACATACAGGTACAAGGGATGCACAGGGCTAGCCTGGAAGACTTCATAGGCGCCGCCGCCGTGGTGACGGGCCATGGCGCCACCGCCGAACCCGCCCCGCCAGTACTTAAGGGCCGCGGCCCCGTACAGCCAGTCCAGGCCGGCCTTGGCCATTCCCTGGACGTGCTCGTCATCGGGAAAGTCGTGGATGTTGTGGAACGCTGACTGGGTGTGGCCATGGTAGTTGGGCGAATCCCATTCCGGCATACCGACGTGGAACAGTTGGCGCACGTAGGTTCGGATGTGGTCCGCATAAAGATCCGCGGTCTGGTCGTTGCCCGTCTCCTCGGCCATGAGATATACGGACCCGTACCGCATAATCCGCATATTGTCTGTCCCCCGTCGATCCACCCAGTAGCCTCGCTGCTCGGGTCCGTAGCCATATTCTCCAGAACCAGTCCCAAAGCGCGGGTGCTCCCTCTCGGCGGGATCCTCTTCCGTCCAGATCGCCGCGGCCTCGTACATTCGCTGGCGATAGTCCTCGTCCAGATACGGACCGAAGTAGAAGTACTTACGCATCTGGCCCTTGAGGGTGAACGTCCAGTAGTAGTCGATCCCGAGGGTATGCGCGTGGTGATCGTCGGCCTGGTTGTCCTCTTCCTGCAGGGCCGCAAGCCCACGCTCCCGGTTGTGAGCCATGATGTTGAACATGGCCCGCGGGTAGTAGTTTTTCTCATTCTCCCCGTAGGTTCCCCCTATGGGAGCCTCTTCCCCGTAACGCGCTACCGCCGGCTGAGCCCGCCGCCACATCTGATCCTCCCACGCCTCAGGCCATGGGTTGGCGAGGTGGTCGGGCACAGGCAACGGGCGGGCGCGTATGGTCCCGTCCTCGTGCGTGTAAATACGCTTTTCCTCGGCTTCCGCCGGCAAAGCAGCCGCCAGCAGAACGCTTATCACCCCCATCACGAGACGCCGGAATTGACACGTAACAACCATGTTCTGTCTCCTTTCAGACTGCTCCACCGTCCTTGGGCGCGCGGATCTCGAAACAACGGCGAAGTTAACGTACGCTACGTTCACGCGCGACCTCTTTTTTAGCTGGCCACCCCCGGCCCTGTTTTGCAGCAGCCTTCACCCCAACTGGTAACCTGAGTGCTGTGGTACCACAAACCGGGAGCATTTTCAAACATCGAACTGGCGGAGTGTAGCCATTAAAGGGACTTTACTGAAACTGAGTTGAGACACAGTCAAGGGAATCTTCAAACGCCATCCGGCCTGGCGCAAGCGAACGATAACGCCGAAGCCAAAAAGACATCCCGAAGATCTAAGGCTGCACGCCTTTCACGAAACCAAGTATGCGTTAAGCCGAATAAGCCCTCACTATTGTCGCGCAACCTTGCCAC
>JAWOFY010000121.1:0-5174 GCA_046497285.1 Candidatus Hydrogenedentota bacterium | reverse complement strand
CCTTGCCAAAATACACTTGTTTGCCGTCAAAACGAGCGGAGGACAGGCCTTTGGATTTGTGGTAGGAAAGTTTTGGTTCCGCCATCGGACGCGTCCTTTCTGCCTTTGTCTAGCGAGTAGACAATTTTCTAGGCACTTAGGCCGCGCCGCGCGGGGCGGGTAACAACGTAAGTCGTTGTTTCGGCGGGAGTTACGATGGTGGGCGACACTGGACTTGAACCAGTGACCTCCGCCGTGTGAAGACGGCGCTCTAACCACCTGAGCTAGTCGCCCTAAAGAACTGAGCGTAGTTTAGCAGGGTGGAAGGGCGGGCGTCAAGCGCGCGATCTGGCCCACGTTCTCCGCGAAATGGCATCGTGGCTTGAGATGTGGAAGCCACGTAAAATATCGCCCCGAGGAAGAACGCCTTCTCCTTCCGCCAATGTCGGGTCTGAAACCAGGGGTTGGACAAACCTTTTACCCGGTTATCCGTGTTTGGCGGCGTTCTTGGCGTCTTTATGGCATGTTTCGGGGTCTGCGAGCCCGTATACCCAATCGCCGGTTAAGGATTCGTACTCCCGTGGCGCCGCGGTCCAGGCGGCCGATGAATGCAGGCACGACGCCGGCCCTACCCCCTCCCCGTTGGGGGACCGTACCTTCCTGTTTCAAGCGCGGACAACAGTGACATCAAGAGGAATGAGGCTGCGTTATCCGGCGATTAGGGGTGTACGTTGAGCTGTACACGGGCTACCGCGATTTGGTATCCTAGCATTCTCACCTGGAGGCTTGCCCTCCTCCCGTACTGTTTTTTCCAGAAGCCAAACGCAGCCGCTGCGAACGCCCTATCGTCCACGCAGAAAGGTGGCGGCGCCATGCCATTTACCTGACCGAACAAAAGGGAGGCCCTGCACCATGAGCAAGGTTTTGATCATCGGCGCCGGCGGCGTCGGGGGAGTCGTCACTCACAAATGCGCCCAGGCGCCGGAAGTGTTCAGCGAAATTACACTGGCAAGCCGGACGCTCGAGAAGTGTGAACGAATCCGGGATCAGATTGACCGGCCCATCGAAGTGGCCCAGCTGGACGCGGACAACAAAGACGAGGTGATCGCGCTCGTGAACCGCGTGAAACCGGACTTGATCATCAACGTGGCCTTGCCTTACCAGGATCTCTCCATCATGGATGCATGCTTGGAGACAGGGGTAGACTATCTCGACACGGCCAACTATGAGCCCCCAGAGGCCGTCACATTCTCCTACACCTGGCAATGGCCCTACGATCGCCCCTTCCGCGAAAAAGGCATCATGGGACTTCTAGGCTGCGGCTTTGACCCAGGCGTGACCAACATCTTCTGCGCCTATGGTCTCAAGCATTACTTCGACGAGATCCACACCATCGACATCGTGGATTGTAACGCCGGCGATCACGGCCAATTCTTCGCGACCAACTTCAATCCGGAAATTAACATACGCGAGGTGACGCTCCCAGCCAAGTGGTACGAAGACGGAGTGTGGAAAGAAGGCCCGCCGATGACTATGCGGTGGGATTTCGACTTTCCAGAGGTCGGTTCTCATCCTACCTATCTAATGTACCACGAAGAGATGGAGTGTCTCGTACGCAACATCCCCGGCGTGAAAACCATTCGGTTTTGGATGCATTTCTCGGATAACTACATCAACGCCATCAACGTCTTGCAACAAGTGGGGATGACCCGGATTGATCCCGTGTATTATGAGGGACATCCGGTTATCCCAATCCGCTTTCTTAAGGAGGTCCTCCCCGAGCCAGCCAGCCTGGCGGAAGGATACGAGGGCAAGACTTGCATCGGGTGCTTGTTGGAAGGCGTGAAGAACGGTCAGGAGCGGCGGATCTTCATTTACAACGTCTGTCCTCATCGCAAGGCGTACGAGGACGCAAAAGCGCAGGCTGTATCGTATAGTACGGGTGTTCCCGCCATGATTGGCGCTAAACTTATGGCGCAAAACCAGTGGCGGCGGGAGGGCGTGGTGCATCCCGAAGATTTTGATCCCGATCCCTTCATGGAAGATCTTAAGACCTACGGGCTGCCCTGGCGTGTGGAGGAGCGGTAGATAATGACATTAACAAACGGTGCGGCGCCGCTTGCCGCGAACGATGGACTTGAAGTGGCGCGCTCGATTGACGTAACCAACGCGCCTTCGCCTTGCTACATTTGCGACATGGAGGCGCTGGAACGGAACCTGGCCATCCTGGACAGGGTGCGGGAGCGCACGGGCTGCCGCATACTCTTGGCGCTCAAGGGATTCGCCATGCACAGCGTCTTCCCCACACTGCGGCGCACCCTCCATGGCGTAGCAGCGAGTTCGTTGGATGAAGCCCGGCTGGGCGCCGAGGCGTTTGGAGAGGAAGTGCACGTATACGCCCCCGCCTACAAAGACGAAGAGTTTTCGGCGCTGCTGGAGTTGGCGGACCACATCAACTTCAACTCCTTCAGCCAGTGGAAGCGATTTAGGCCCCTTGTAGAGGAGGCAGACAAGCCGGTGTCATGCGGCATGCGCCTCAACCCCGAGCATAGCGAAGTCGCTACTCGCCTTTACGATCCCTCCGCCCCAGGGAGCCGGCTCGGCGTCCCGAGGGGAAAGATTGAGCCAGCCTCGCTAAAGGGCCTCGAAGGGCTGCATTTTCACAATCTTTGCGGGCTCAACGCGGACGCGCTTGAACGAACGCTTGAAGCGGTCGAGAAAGGGTTCGGTTTGTGGATCGAGGACATGAAATGGGTAAACTTCGGAGGCGGGCACCACATTTCGCGAGCGGACTACGACGTGGACCTGCTGTGCGAGCTTATCCATGATTTCCAAGAGGGCTACGGGGTTCAGGTCTACCTCGAACCGGGCGAAGCAGTCGCGCTGAACGCGGGCGTGCTGGTGGCCACGGTTCTCGATATTATCGAAAACGCTGGTCTCCAAGCCATCTTGGACACCTCCGCCACGGCCCACATGCCCGACGTGCTTGAAATGCCCTACCGCCCCGACATTTTGGGCGCGGGCGAACCTGGCGATTACAATCACACGTATCGCCTGGGCGGTCTCACATGCCTGGCGGGTGACATCATCGGGGACTACAGCTTTCCGGAGCCTCTTGAGATCGGCCAGAAGCTCGTGTTTACCGACATGGCTCACTATACCATGGTCAAGAACACCAACTTCAACGGTATCCGTTTACCCAGCATCGCCATCCACGATCGGCGCGAGGGCGGCCTGCAAATCGTCCGGGAATTCACCTACGAAGACTACAAAGACCGGCTCTCGTGAAGCTTTAGGTGGGCGGCGGAAATGGCGCTCCAAACGCGCCCTGCGGAGGCTGTTATCCACCTCCGGGGGGGCGCGGTCGGCTTTTCCGTCAAGATTTCGGGGCGTCCGCCACGGAGACCTGTTGAGACGGCAGAGCTGGTAACGGTTCAGGCAACACGCCCTTGGCTTTGCGCCACAGAAGCGCGCCCTCCGCCACCATCCATAGCTGTAGCGCCATGACCATAATGCCGATGCCGAACAGAACCCAGTCTCCCTCCGCGCGCCAGTCAATAACTTGAATGCCCATGGCCCATGCCGGAAAGATGATCATAAGCGCCATGGGCGCGAGAAGAAACCACACCGTGATACCATGCCGCAGGAGGTAAAACGCCACCACCAAAAAGGCGAGCCCCGCCAGCAACTGGTTGGTCGCGCCGAACACCGGCCAGAGAATCAGCCCCCCACTGCCGGGTCCCTGAGGGCCGCTCATAAACGCAATCGCCCCGCCCGTGGCGACTGCGATCCCGGTAGCCACATATTTCTGGCCCAGCATGGGAACGTGGATGGCGGTCCCTAGCTCTTGGATGACATAGCGCTGTAAGCGGGTAGCCGTATCGAGCGTGGTCGCCGCAAAAGACGCGACCATCACCGCGATGATTCCTATCCCCATTTCGAGGGGGATGCCCACGGCGGTCATCATGTTCGCGCTGCCCTCGACAAAGGCGCCCACCTGTTCCCCGAGCGCCATGTCTCCCCACGCCCCGCTGTAGTAATGCTCCCAAGCCGCGCTTCCCGCCAAGGGGGCTCCAGCCGAATCCAAGACCGGGACCAGGCTGTCATCGGCCATCTGATAGATGCCCATTCCGAGACCCGCGCAACACGCGATAATCACCAGCACGGACAAAGAGCCCTCAAGCAGCATTCCGCCATATCCCACGAAGTGGGCGTCGCGTTCACTCGGCAATTGCTTTGACGATGTGCCCGAGGCGACAAGGCAGTGGAATCCCGAAACGGCGCCACAGGCTATCGTGATGAAGAGAAACGGAAACATGGATGGCGCATCGGCCGGCGCTGCGTGATTAATGGCGGGGGCCGCAACTTCCGGTTGGGCCACCAGCAATCCGCCGAAAAGCAACGCCATGGCGATGAGGAGCTGATTCGCGTTGATGAAATCGCGCGGCTGAAGCAGAATCCACACGGGTAGGATACTGGCCACAAAACAATAGACCAGCAGCAGTAAAGTCCAAATCACCACCGTCGACGCCAAGCTTTCCCACAAACCGGCCTCTGCCCCGGCAAAGAGGGGAAGGTCGCCCAACGTGATCGGTAAATGGTAGGCCCCGATGTACATGCTCAAATAGAGGAGCGCAAGCGTAAGCAAGACGGGTAAGGCTAAGCCGCCTTGGGCCTTGTACGTCCAAAACCCGACCGCCACCGCCAATGGCATCGCCAGCCATACCGTGAGCACCGTCTGGGGATACAACGAGAACAACATAGCGATCACCAGTCCAAAGACACCAATGATCACCATAAGCGCGAAGAACAGAATCAAAAGGAATAAGATGCGCGCCCGGCGCGAAATCATTCGGCCCGCGACGTCGCCGATAGTCTGACCCCGCGATCGCATGGACACTACCAGACTACCGAAATCGTGCACCGCTCCGATGAAGATCGACCCGAACACGACCCACAACAGCGCCGGCAACCATCCCCAGAACACGGCTATGGCTGGTCCGACGATGGGGCCCGTGCCCGCGATGCTGGTGAAATGATGGCCGAAGACGATGCCGGGCCGCGTTGGGACGTAGTCTCGCCCATCCCGCATTTCCACGGACGGCGCCACCGCATCCGCGCTTAACCTGAAGATGCGCTGCCCCAGGTAGCGCCCGTAGGTATGATATGCCACGATAAATCCCACAAAGGACAAA
>JAWOFY010000101.1:0-13853 GCA_046497285.1 Candidatus Hydrogenedentota bacterium | reverse complement strand
GTGCAGGGATGTTTACATCCTCTCCCGTCACGCCCGTAAGCATCTACCGTCACGCCCGGTGGCCTCTACCGTCATCCCCGCGCAAGCGGGGATCCACCCCACAGTTAACGCGCCGCCGCTGTGGATTCCCGCGTGCGCGGGAATGACGGTAGAGGAAGAGATTCAGGGGGATGTGCGCGAGACGGATTGTGACTATCCGGCGATTGAGGCGTGAAATCCTCATCGTCTACAATGGGTATGATTAGATGCACTGCGGATCCCCTAACCTTGGAGGCGTTTCCCATTCATGAGCGGTCCCTTTAACGGCGCTCCCTTGCGCAGAAGGCCTACGATCAATATCACGTCCCTCATCGACGTGATGTTCCTTCTGTTGATCTTTTTCATGGTCTCCGCCACCTTCCGCGACGAGCGGGGGCTGGAGGTGACCTTGCCTGAAGGGGGCCAAGCCGAGACCAACGGCGCGCAACCCCGGGAGATCGTCGTCCAAGAAGATGGGGCGCTCTTTCTCGACGGCGAGCCCGTGGACGACGCGGAGCTGCGCGGCCGCCTACAGGCCTTGCGCGAGGAGGGGCCTGAGGTGACCGTGGTGTTGCGCGCTGATGAGAACGCGGGGTGGGGCCGCATCGTACGCGTGATGGATACCGTCCGCGCCGTGGGCGGCGCCCGGATTACCGCGGCCACCCGCATCTCGGGGGAGGATAGACCGTCCGGTGAGGCTGAACCGTAGAGGGCTTAAACGTTGGCTTTTGGCAGGGGCTGTGTCTTTAGTCCCTCAAGTTTCCGCTGGACGGCGTCCGCGTGTTTCGACTCCGGGAAGCGCTCGAGATACCGCTCTAAGAGACGGCGGGCGAGGTCGGGCCGATCGAGTTGCCGGGCGTAAATCTCGAACAGCCGAAAAGCGACGGATACGCACTTCTCGGGACTGTTGATGTGTTCGAAGGCCTGCTCGAACCAAGGGGCCGCCTCTTCGGGCCGGCCAAGGCGGGCGAGGTTGTCGCCTATCCGGAGAGCGGCCTTGGGATCTTTGGGGAACGCGCGAGCCACCGCTTCGTACTCCGCCACGGCCCCTTCGTAATCCCCCTGCTGTTCGAGCGCTTCGGCGGCGCCGTACTTGGGCGTCTGGGGCGTGTTACGTCCCGACGGCATGAATATGCCCACGAAGGCGTAAGACAGTAAGGACAACACAATGTGACCGTAGAGCGCGCCAGCCGCGAGAAAAAGCCCTAGCGCCGCCGCTACCTGAACTCCGGCTAAATGCCCGAGGGAGGCCCGCAACAACGCCATTTCCAGGGCGAGAAACAGGATAACTCCCACCAGCGTCACGCCTTCCACAAGGGGATTGAGTTCTTCCTTACGATTGAAGCGGACATGGAGGGTGTAGATCCCCCAACCAAGGAAGGGAATCAACAGAATGACCGATAGGATCGAAGGGAGATCCCAGATGCCTTCGTATTGAATCTTGAATTCGTTCAGGGGTCGCACTCCCGTGGGTTGTGCATATCGTGCGCACTCATCCGTGTTGGGACCGATTGCAGGGTACCACGCTTGACGGCTTGGACGCCAGACAAGCGCGCTCGCTGCGTTCGCTTCGTTGACTTTCCGCCGGCCATTTCGTATCATTTCGGCAACCTTTCCGTTGCGACCTTTGTCCCCCTTTTTCCTTGGGTGGGGAACCTAATGAACAAAGGGCGCAGTGTTCCTAGCAAGCCATGCCTTGTTGAACAACCATTTACCGTAGGAGAGAAAGAACCATGCCATCGCCCGCGCTGCACGAAACCTATTTGCCGGAACGCCAACCGCCCCACCGGGGCAAGGTGCGCGACATCTATGACCTGGGGGATTCGCTTGTCATTGTGGCGACGGACCGCATCTCGGCTTATGATTGGGTGAACCCCACGCCGATTCCCGACAAGGGCAAGGTGCTGACGCAGTTGTCCTTGTTTTGGTTCAACCAAGTGGCGGACATCATTGATAATCACTTGATCTCAGCCGATTTGGCCGTTTTTCCCGAGGACTTTCAGAGGCATGCGGACCAGTTCGATGGCCGTTCGATGCTGGTCCGCAAGTGCGAGATGTACCCCATCGAATTCGTGGTCCGCGGGTACCTCGCGGGCAGCGGCTGGAAGGAATATCAGGAGCAGGGCACGGTCTGCGGTATTCCCTTGCCGGGGGGCTTGCGCGAATCGGATAAACTGGAAACGCCCATCTTCACGCCCGCGACCAAAGCCACCGATGGCCACGACATCAACATCACGGGGGAAGAGGCGGCCGACATCATCGGTAAGGAAACGCTGGACGAGGCGGCGGACGTGGCGGTCCGGGTCTACGAGCGGGGCCGGGATATCGCGGGGGAGAAGGGCATCATCTTGTGCGACACCAAGTTCGAGTTCGGCGTGTACAACGGCCAACTCCTACTGGCCGACGAGGTCCTCACCCCGGATTCGTCCCGCTTCTGGCCCGCCAACGAATACCAGCCGGGGAGTTCTCCGCCAAGCTTCGACAAACAGTATGTCCGGGACTGGCTTTCGGCGGCTGAGTGGGATCGCAATTCTCCGCCGCCCCCGTTGCCCGACGATGTGGTCGAGAAAACCCGCGAGAAGTACATGGAGGCCTTCACCCGCCTCACGGGGAAATCGAACCTGTAAGATGGCGCCGCGTCCGCGAAAAATGATACACTTAAACGTTCCCTTGACATATTAGCTTGGGGCGTTCATCCCACGCTCGGCATCCCGATTGGGCGGGCAAAGGCATGGGCGCGGCGGGCATCCACTCGAAAAGCTGCATTTCTTTTAATCCATTGGCGCCGCCGCCAAATGGTGGCGAAAGCGGACGCCGGTGAAGGAGCTGTTCATGGGCGATAACGACGGCCATCTGAAGCATCATTGCGGGGTGTTTGGCGTGTTCGGGCACCCCGAGGCCGCTAAACTAACCTATCTTGGGCTATATGCGCTGCAACACCGCGGACAGGAAGGCGCGGGCATTGTGTGCGCCGGCAATGGGCGGCTGAACGGCCACCGCGGCGTCGGACTTGTCTCGGATGTATTCAAGCCGCACAAACTGGGGCGGCTCAGCGGAGACCGGGCCATCGGCCATGTCCGCTACGCCACGTTCGGCAGCAACAACCTGAAGAACGTTCAGCCGCTTATGGCGGACTATGCGAAGGGCTCGATGGCCCTTGGGCACAACGGGAATCTGGTGAATGCGGGCGCGCTGCGCGACGATCTGGAAGAGCGGGGAGCCATCTTTCAGTCCACGACCGATAGCGAAGTGATTATTCAGCTCATCGCCCGCTCGCGCAAGGAACGCTTCCCCGAGGCCGTCATTGAAGCCTTGCGCAAGGTCATTGGCGCCTATTCGCTTGTGGCCCTTGACAACCATTGCATGGTCGCCGCCCGGGATCCCCTTGGGTTCCGCCCCCTGTGGATGGGACGCCGCGGCGGCGCCACTATCTTCGCCAGCGAAACCTGCGCCCTCGACATCATCGACGCGGACTGGGTTCGGGAAATCGAGCCTGGCGAAGTGGTGGTTGTCACGGAGGAGGGAGTGGAGTCCTACAAACCCTTCGAGCAAGTGGCCCCGAAGCCGTGCATCTTCGAGTTCATTTACGTAGCTCGGCCCGATAGCGAAATCTTCGGCCAGAGCGTGGACGAAGTCCGCAAACGGCTGGGCCGCAATCTGGCCAAACTCGCGCCCGTGGACGCCGACATTGTTATGTCCGTGCCCGACTCATCCAACCAAGCCGCTTTGGGGTACGCCCATGAGTCAGGCATTCCCTTCGACATGGGATTCATACGCAACCACTACGTCGGCCGGACCTTCATCGAACCCGACCAAACCATCCGTGACTTTGGCGTCAAAATCAAACTGAACGCCGCCCGCTCGGCCATTGAGGGCAAACGCATCGTCCTCATCGACGACAGCATCGTACGCGGCACCACCTCGAAGAAGATCATCAAGGTTTTGCACCGCTGCGGCGTGAAGGAAATCCACTTCCGCATCAGCGCTCCCCCCATCATCAACTCCTGCTTCTACGGTATTGACACCCCCGACCGGGAACGGCTCATCGCCTCGCAAATGAGCGTAGAGGAAATCCGGCAATACTTGGGCGTGGATTCCCTGGTTTTCATGACCATCGACGGGCTGCTAGACGCCGTCGGCGGCCAAAAAGATCATCATTGCACAGCCTGTTTCACCAATCAGTATCCCACCATGTTGCCCAGCGACTTTGATCGCAAAGAGAAAGACGCTCCCCGCCACCTAGACACCAGCGCCGAGTTGTTTTTTTAAGGTAGCCAGCGACTTGCAGAAGTCCCCTCGTAGCGGATAGATCTTGCTGACAATGGCTGGAAAGTGCTTGAAATACGGGGTATTGTAAACGATTGTGGCGAGAAAACGGGTCTCTGATGCGCTTCTGCAAGTCGCTCTAGCGATGAAAAACCCAACTTTGGCTGACAAAGCCCGCGCCGTGGCCTCTGCCGCATTTGCTTCAGCAGCGCCGGGGGCGGCCATCCATTGTGCGTGTAGCCGCCCTTGGGAAAGCTGGTAAGGTTAACATTGTGTACGAATCTGTGATAGCCTATGCAAAAAGCTGACGCCATAGCTCCTACAAGTAAGGTTTTCGTGTAGGAGTGGGGTGGTTACGTTTCGATTAGACTGATGTGAAATAGGGGGGGCGGCCGGGCCTCTAGCTTGGGATTTCGTTTGTGGGGCGTAGGGTAGGTAGGGGAACGTTCCTTCAGGGGAGATAACAATGAGTCGCGAGAGCAAGAACACCGAAGCGTTCTTTGAAGTGGATGCGCCAGCCATCATGGAACTTGAGCCTGAACGGAAATCGGGCGCCCGGTATCGCACACCCATTCGGGGATGGCGCCGCGGCGTTTACGTACTACTGGACCTGTCGGAAGTTTCCGAGCTTTCCAAGCGTCTCGAACGGGGCCAGACGGTGGCCGTGCGCTTTGTTGCGCAAGGCAGGGCGTGCGCCTTTGTTTCCACGGTTCGCGACTGGCAGAGCAGCCGCCTCTTTCCCCATCTACAGCTAAACTGGCCGGATGACGTTGAGTATGTAGCGGTTCGGCAGTATGAGCGTGTCCCCGTCCGTATGCCTTGCACGGTGGGAATGCCCGGCGAGCATGAAGCGGAAGGCGTGGTCCGGGATGTAAGCCGGGGCGGTTGTTCGGTAGAGCTTCCCGAAGATAGCGAAATAGAACGGGGCGCCGAACTGGAGGTGTCGTTTGATTTGCCAGATGGGGCGCGCGTTGAGGCGGTTCGTTCTTTTGTGCGCAATATTCGTCCAGAGGCGGGCGCGGTAATAGTGGGATGTTGTTTCGGGGAGTCGCTCGATAAGAATACAGCCGCGGACATCGAGTTCTTCGTTACTTCGACCTTGGAGCGGCTTCGCGCCAGCCCCCCCTCCACACAGCGAATCCTCGTACTCGCCCCAAAACACCGGTCGGAGGAATCCAGCATTGTCGCTTTGGAAAACCTTGGTTTTGAATTGCAAGTGGCGCAGGAGCCGGTGGATGCGTTTTTCCAGTTGCGTTTGAACAGGCCCGCCGCCTTTGTGGCCGCCGCCGAAGGGGTTCTGCCTGGGGTTGAGGTTTGCCGGTTGGTAAGAGAAAACCGCGCTCTGACAAATCTCCCCATCGTTGTTTTCCGGGATGGAGAACCACCCGATGAGACGGAGAAAAAGGCGGTTATGGAGGCGGGGGCCACCCGCTATGTCAGCGGGGCCAACCCCGGCAAAAGACTAGCGGAAGCCCTAGAAGACGTGCTCGCCGCCTTCGCGAAGTAGGTTGCACGCAACATATCCTATGGCGGTCCTCGCAATGATTGTAGAGAATATCCTGTTTACAACGGGAACTACTTGAATACGGTTTTTGCGCGGAGTATGGTATCTACAGGCTTGCCGAAGTTTAACGGGGGAAAGGCGGAGTAGCCATGGAAGATCACCAACGTTTCATCGCGCGGCAACCCATTCTGAACGCAAAGCAGGAGGTTTACGCCTACGAACTCCTGTTTCGTTCGAGTATGGAAAACTTGTTTCAGGCCACCGATGGGGATACCGCCACCTCGCAGTTAATCGCGGACAGTTTCCTGCTCTTTGGGATTGAGTCGTTGATTGGCCGGGGTAAGGCATTCATCAACATCACGGAACGCCTTCTTCTTGACGGAGCCGCCAATCTCTTACCGAAACACAATGTTGTCATTGAGTTGTTGGAAACCATCGAGCCAAGGGAGCCGGTGATTGACGCTTGCCGTAGCCTCGCTGCTAATGGCTACAAACTCGCCCTTGACGATTTTGTCTTTGCCCCCAAGTATATGCCCTTAATCGAATTGGCGCACATCATCAAAGTGGACCTCCTGGAATCTTCCCCCACCGAGGTGGCGGCCTTGGCTAAACGGCTGGACGGGACGGGGACCGTACTTTTGGCCGAGAAGGTGGAGACGCAGCGGGAATTTGAGCAGAGCAAGAAAGCGGGGTGCTCACTGTTCCAAGGTTTTTTCTTCAGCAAGCCCGTCATCATCAGCCGCAAAGAGTTGCCGCCTCATAAACACCACTACCTGCGCCTGCTAAAGGAAGTCAATTCGCCTGAGATGAGTTATGACAATCTAGCAAATCTTGTGCAGAGCGACGTGTCGCTCTCTCTAAAATTGTTACAGTATATTAATTCTTCTTTCTTTGGCGTAAAGCAAGAAATACGGTCACTCCAACATGCGTTGGCTTATCTGGGGGAAGAGCAGATCCGCAAGTGGGCCACAATAATGACCCTAGGTCAGTTGGCGGAGGACCGCCCTGAAGAGCTATTGCGTCTGGCGCTTATTCGGGCGCGGTTCGCTGAACTCGTTGCCGAAAGAAGCAAGCTAGCGGACCGGGCTGGAGACTTGTTTCTCCTCGGCATGTTCTCCCTTCTTGACGCCATGCTTGGACGTCCCATCAGAGAGACCACTGCGGAATTGCCCATAGCCGAAGATCTGCGAGGAGCGTTGTGTGGGGAAGTCAACCCGCTTAGGGCGGTTCTGGAGCTAATCATGAGCTACGAAAAAGGGGACTGGGCTGACGTTCAACAGCTCGCTTCGCAATCCGGTATCGCGGAAAAGGATCTCGCCGGCATCTACGCCAGCGCGATACAGTACGGGGAAGAGGTATTTTGCACGTTGAAGGCCGCCTAACCGCTACGTTATGGAGCCGCGTCATTGTTGTATAGAGAGCCGTATTCCTGTCCGCCTGCCCTAATGATGCGGTTCCGGTTAGGCTCACGGATAAGGTTTTTCACGCTATGAAGATCGTCGGAACAAGGTGGGTCTTGACGTTGTCGGCTGTGATGCTGCTCTGCTTCGGCGGCGTAGCGGGCAGCTCACCGCGTATCTTGGTCACGGAGGAGCGGCTGGAGCGGATCCAGCGCGGGCTCGAAGATCCCGATTCTCACTATGCCCAAGCGTTTGAGCTGCTGCGCCAGCGGGTCGAGTCGGAGGACATTCAGCGTTTCGGGGCCACCGAGACTAACTGGAACTATGCCCGTTCGTATTTGGCGCAGGCGGCCGCTTTCTGCCACCAGGTGACCGGCGACGCGGAATACGCCGACATCGCGTACCGTACACTGCGCGATATCCACGACGACCCGGACCCCGACGAGCGGCTGCCAGAAAGCGGGGCCCATGGCTTGTCGCGGGCCACGGTGGGCCTTGGCTTCGCCCTGGCCTACGACTGGTGCCATGACGCCTGGGGTGAAGGCCAGCGTCAGTACATCCTTGAGCGGGTCGAAGCCGCCTTTGAGATGTGGGAAGACTTTAGCCACACGAACCTCGGCCACGAGCGCAAGTCGAACTGGGTGGCGGTCTGCCGGGGAGCTGAGCTGATGATGATCCTCGGGGTTAGGCAAGAGGACGAGCGGGCGGAGCGCTACGCCATGCTCCAGGATGAACTTCGCAGGCACATCGAGAACGGGTATGACGAGATCGGCGCCTCCCAAGAAGGCCTCGGGTATGTAGGCTATGGGGGCATTTTCCTGCTGCCAGCGGTGTTTGCCGCGCGGGATGTGGGGGACACCATGCTTTGGGAGGCGATTGAGGACGATCGGTCCTTCCACCGCCATATGATGTACGCCGGTTCGTTTGCCTCGGCGCCCGAAGGCGGTGTGCTGGAGCATTTGAAGATGTTTCCCGCTTCGGGCGTGGGCGGGCCGAACATCAACGATGAAGGGTTTGCGAGCCTTGTGCTGGGCGCGGCGCCTGAGGAAGATCTGCCGGAGGCGCTGTGGTGGTACGACCGGCACATGGGCCGGTTGGCCGAACCGCGGGACGCGCCCGAGCTCCACTACGAGCCGCGCCGGCAGGGGACGATGTGGGCCCTGCTCCTTTACCCTGATGGAGTGGACCCGCGCGATCCAACTGGCGAATGGCCCTCGCTGGTTAGCGACGGTCAGGGCCGGCATTATTTCCGCAATCGCTGGCGCGACGTGAATGACGTGCTGGTGGCGGTTCATGCGGATACCAAATGGCTCCCGGCGGCCTGGTCACAGGCTGAGGCGGGCCATCTAAGTCTGATCGCCTACGACACGTATTTTTTCGGGGGACCTCGCAAGGAACGGGAGGGGGAGCTGTATACCAAGCTCTTGGTCGACGGCGACCCCGGCCAGAGCACCGACACCGGCGAGCGTCAGCGCCTCGAAAAGTTCAACCGCGGCGGTTATCTCGTGATCGATGGCGGGCAGCAATACGCCAACCTGGGCGTCGACAACTACCAGCGTCATGTGATGCTCGAATACGGTTCGCCGGAGGACAACAACGCAGTGGTGGCCGTGCTCGATCAGGTGGACTCGATTGACGAGCACACCTACACATGGAACGCCAATCTCGGGACCGAGAAGCGGTTGGCGGACTGGGGCATTGAGGCCGAGGCCGGGCAGGACCAAGGATATCCGGCTTTCACGCTGCGCGGCGCCGGGGAAGGGGTGGTCAAGGGCTGGGTGCTCAGCCCGGAAGGTATCGAGGTTCACGCCGATGATGAACGGCTGTACTTTGAGGAGGAGGCCTCCTCATCCGAGTTTCTGGTCGTGATGTCGGTCGAGCCCGTCGAGCCCGCTACGCTTGAGGTGAAGCAAGAAGGGCCGCGAGGCTTGGTGTTTCAAGTGGGACAAACGCTCGTGGGTTACGACCGGGCTAAGAGCGAGCTGCACTACGGTGAAAAGGCGGAGGAGTTGGCCGTCGCGGCTGACCAGCCTTTGCCGGTGCGTGGCCTTCGCACGCGCACGCTCTCTGATCAGGCGGTAGAGTTGCGCTGGTTCGAAGAAGACTGGAACGCGGACCGGCTGGTGCTGGAGCAGCGCCGGCAAGGCGAAGAGTCCTTCGAGGCCGTGGCGGAACTGGACGCGGAAAGGGCGATGCACGTGGTCAAAGGCCTTGAACCTAGCAGCGCGTACAGCTGGCGGCTTGTGGCGGCCAAGCCGCAAGCTCGCGCTGAGCCATCCCCCGAGGTTTCGGCTTCGACCTGGGAACGGGGTTACGCAGTCCATGTGGAGGACTTCGCCCCGCGCGAGGGCGACGAATTGCCGGAGAACACTTTGGGTGAGTGGCAAACGCGTAACCAAGATCGCGGCTGGGCCCTCTCGGAGGCCCAAGGTTCGCCGCGCAACGCTGAGGCGCCGGAAGGAAAGATGGCCACGACCGGCCGAACACGGATCGATAACACCAACATCTTCTTCACGGAGGGTTTTGAGGCCGACCTGTCCGGCGAGGCCGCCGCAGTGGAGATCGACGTCCGGACCGAGGGTACGGTTCGCTTCGGGCTGATGCTTAAGCTCAGTGATGGCCGTTGGGCGCGCACCGTTGACATGGCCCATATTGCCTCACGCGATCGGTGGGAGACTCAGCGATGGGAGATCGCGAACATAGATGAATGGGTTGAGATCGATCCCGATGAGCTGTCGACCGGCGACAAAACCGAGCTGAGCAGCGCCGGCCTGACTGAGGTGGAGGGAGTGGGCATCTGGGCCAATTGGCCGCTGAACGAGCGTTGGGCCCAGGTGGACCAGCTTCACGTTTACGTCCGCGGTTTTGAACGCCTGCGTTGAGCGTACGCTGAACGCCGCCCCGCCAGCGCGAGATCCGTGTCGGCTCGTTTTGCAGGCCGCAGCTCCCCGTAGACGGGATGTCAACCTCGACTTGAACGCGCCCGTTTCACAGGAACAAATTGAAACGTTTTAAACCAATCCGCGGGCGTCCAACGGACGTCGTCCTGTCTATGTCTCTTGTGGAGGGGCACAATGGCCGCACGAGGGTTCCAGCGGGATAAACGGCTGTATACAGCGTTGGTTTTTGAGCGCGTGCTGACCCGCGGACGGGGGGAGAGAGCGGCCAGTGAGCCGCAAGGGTGGCGCCCTCCGGGTTCTTGTTTCCCGCTGTTTTACGGACGCGATAAGTTTGCCCCCCCTCCGAGCGTCGCTCGCTTCAGATGTCCCCGTCGAGGGGTGAAGGCGGGCGGCGCTTTTTTTAGTTTTGCAGGTGAAGTGCGCGAAGCGGGAATGCAGGCTGCGGTGGGAGTGTTTACCATACGCCGGTTTGAACAGACTGACTGTATGAGTCAGCGGCTGTGGAACCAACCACCGGATGTGGGGGTTCCTAACCTTGGGCAACAGCTCGCGCACAGGGCGCGAGCCGCGTAAAAACGAAAAGGAGCTAAACAATGCTGACACGGTATGCAAAGAGCGCGAGAAGGTGGAGTTTGGTCGCGGGGACATTGGCCTTGGCGTTCACACTGAGCGGGGCCGCAGCGGCCCAAGAATTGGGCGAGGTGGAGATCGGGGAACAGATGCCCGATTTCACGATGAACATTGTCGGTATGGAAGACGAGGAAGTTACGCTTTCGGAGCTGGAAGATAAGCTTGTGGTTCTCTCTTTCCGGTGCAACACCTGTCCGTGGGTCAGAGGCGCCGACCCTGATTTCAACGAGGTGGTCGAGAACTTTGAAGAAGACGAGGAAGTGGTGTTCTACGGGGTTAATCCCCATGACCAGATCTCTGACGAGCGCATCCTCGAGTATGCGGAAGAAGCGGAGCTGAATCAGCCCATTTTACGCGACGAGGGGCACGAATACGCCGACAAAGTCGGGGCGACTCGTACGCCTGAGATCTACATTGTGGATAACCGCGATCCAGATGATATGATGGTGCTAAAGTATCACGGCGCGTTCGACGATCGGGACGTCCCGAACGAAGCCGGTGATACGAACTACGTTGCCGAGGCCGTACAGCAACTTCTTGCGGATGAAGAAGTGGAAATAGCCGAGGCCAATGCTTGGGGCTGCACAATCAATCGCTAGTTTAACGAAACATCCTCAACACAACTATGCTAAGGAGAATGAAACCGATGCAAAAACAACCCCGCTCTATCGCGCTGTCGGCGCCTACGGTTACCCCGGCGCTTTGGATGACCCTTCTGCTGTTCCTTTTGGCTACGGCCATGATGGGATGTGAGCCAGCGGACGATGTGGAAGGAGACGGGAACGACGAGAACGGAGAGTCGGTCGGCGAAATTCTACCGACGGAGGAGCCGGAAGAGGATGAAGACACTGGCGAGAATGACGAGGACGAAGACTCTGCGTCGCTTCGGGATTCTGGCCAGGCCCTTCCCCGAGCGTGAATAGAGCTGAAAGGTGGTTATGAAGGCAAAATCACGCGTTACGCAGCGGGCTTCCCGCTTGGGGCCCGCTGTAGGGTTCACCGTACTGCTGTTTTTTAGCGGCGCGATGATAATGGGGTGCGAGCCTGCCGAGGCCCCCCCAGAAGAAGATGCCGAGGAGCAGACGGTGGAGCCGGAAGAGGAGAATGGCGCGTCCGAACCCGAGGAAGCGGAGAGCGGGGAGGACGTGGAGACCGGTGATGAGGCCGAGGCCATCGACGCGGAAGAACGCATAACCTTGGTGGATATGGACGCCTTGACCGAGGTTGTGGAAGAAGGCCAAGGGACAGTGACCGTCGTCAACTTTTGGGCCACGTGGTGTCCACCGTGTCTAAATGAGATGCCCCATCTCGTAGAGTTCTACGAGACCCATGGGGGCGATGGCGTGACGTTTATTAGCGTCACCGCCGACGCTCCGCGGACCATCGATTCGGCGGTGGCGCCTTACATGACGCGGGAAGATATTCCGTTTCATGTGTATGTGATGGACGGTATTCAACCGCCCGATGTCGCGGAAGGATTGGATATCGATTTTCGCGGGGCGCTTCCCGTGACGGTGATTTTTGATCAAGAGGGAGACGTGGCGGCGCACTGGGAAGAGGAAATAACATTGGCCGACCTTGAGGAAGCCGTGGATCCTCTACTCGATACGACCTGACGCGGTTCCTCCTGACTTTCCGTATACGTCGCTTTAGCGAGCACCGGCGCCAACCACATGGGTTGGCGCCGGTGCTTTATGCTGAGCCACTTGGACTCTTGCGCGGCGCATTTTGGGGAAGGAATACGGAACACGCCTCTGGGCGCTGGGCCCCGCTCCTTATGGCACGGGGACAGGTCCGAAAACGGGAAGCGCCCGTCCGGCGCCATCCGTTACCGTGCAATCCGGGAAAAGACCGCGCCCGTACCACAAGTGAAGGTCTTCCGGCAATTGATTCGACCAGAGTTGAATCGCCTCGCCCTCATCCGTTTCCACGATGACTTGCTTGTAAATCGGCTGAAGCCGTTCGTTATCGCCGTCGCTTAGACTAAAACCGCGCACGCCGCCTGGGGCTTCGAGCCCGTCCACAACGCCGTCAAAGTGAACCTCTAGGTAAGAACCGAAACGGCTGTCCCGGCGCTCCACGCTAGCCAGGCGGGGTCCCGACGCTTCCGGCGGCTGCTGTCCCGCATCCATGCGCGACGCGATATCCGCCAACCGGACCCCCAAAGTCTTGAGCCCCTCCGTGCCGATATGGATGGGGTCATCAAGGGCGAGGTCTATGCTGGGGGCCATGGCGACGCCAGCCATAGTCCTTTCGATGTTTGTTTGCGCCGTTTGGATTGTGTCCCAGCCCTCGCTGTCGCCCGTGGTGGCGTGGGAGCCGATTTGCACATAGTAGAACGGTAAAGCGGGATCGTGAAAATCGGTCCGGACCGTCTCTATGAAATCACGGAATTTGTCCTCATAGGCATCCGCCGCGCCGCTATCCGATTCCCCTTGGTACCACAGAACGCCCGCTACCGTGCCGCCAGCCGCCTGAAAACGCCGGTACATGGCGCCGTAGAGCGACTCTCCGCCTTCGTCGCGCCGCGCGGGATCCCATTGGTCCATGGAGGTGCCTCCGTGTGCGCAAGGAATGAGTCCCACGGGCCGGTCGGTGCTCTCGAAGCGGGCCTTAGCGAACGGTAGGCCGAGGCCGGCGCCTTTCGTCCAATCCGTCGCATCGATTTCTAGCCCCTCGGCCGCATTGGAATTATGAACGGGATCCACAGATTCTCCCAGCCGGTGCAAGGGCTCTTCCGCCAGCCGCCAATCGTCGTTCATCGCGAAAACGTGGACCCGCGGATGGGGCTCAGCCACGTTTTCCATGTTACCTACGCCCTGCATGTTTGATTGCCCCGCCAGGATCCACAGCTCTCCGGCGAGCACATGCTGTGCTTGGGCCTCGTGACCTTCCAGGCGGAACTGAATGGTATACGGTCCGCCTGCGGGAACTCCTTTAAGCGCTCCTTCCCATTCTCCTTCCGCCGCCTGGCCTATCTCATGCCACGCGAGAATTTCTTGATCATCCTCCCCGGTCACGCGCGCCTCAACCGGTCCGTCAAGTTCTTCCGCGGATCCGTAGCATTCTGCCACCGCGAGATCATTATCATCACATTGCAGCACCTGATGATCCATCAACCCTTGTTCCAATGTG
>JAWOFY010000044.1:0-3323 GCA_046497285.1 Candidatus Hydrogenedentota bacterium | reverse complement strand
CGGACCCGGCGGGCAAGAGCCCCAGCAATAGCGGAACCAGCCTTGCATGCGGTTAATTGTAGAGGGCTAAAACCCTCCTTAGCCGCAAGGGACGGAATCCGCGGAAGCCGTTTATGAAGGGGCGCTTACCATCCTTTTCGGGTTGGTAAGCGCCCGCTGTTATTGTATCGAATGCGCTTCGTTAGGCGGATTCGTCCCGTGAGGACAGTAAGTAGTTCACCACGGGTTCCGTTCTTGTCGCAGCGGGTCACCTAAGGCCCCAATCGCCGGACAAGGACGGCCATTTGAAGTTTCTCTCAAGCCACGGATCAGCCCGTATCAAACTCGTATTTCTTTAGGCGGTAACGCAGGGATCGCGTGGTAAGTCCCAGCAGTTTCGCAGCCTTTACCTGGGAATACTTGGTTTTTTCAAGCGCTTGCTGGATGAGCTTAATCTCGATGCCGGAAATCATGGCTTCGAGGTCCACGCCCTCTTCGGGCAAGTCCGTCACCGTACGTTCTGGCGCCGCCACGTAATGCTGCAACGACAGCGGCAGGTCGCTCACGTCAACAACGCCGTTGGCGCACAGGGCCACGGCGCGCTCCATCACATTCTCGAGTTCCCTGACATTGCCCGGCCATTTGAACGTGCGCATGGCGTTCATGGCCTCGTCGGAAACGCGAACCTCTGGCCGGCCAAGCTTCTCGGCGTGCCGCTGCCCAAAATAGCTCACGAGTAAAGGCACATCATCCGACCGCTCGCGCAAGGGAGGCACCGTGAGGGGGATCACGTTAAGACGATAGTAGAGGTCCTCGCGAAAACGGCCCTCCCCCGCCATCTGTTCAAGGTCGCGGTTGGTCGCGGAGATGATGCGCACATTAACTTTGACGGGTGAGGTCCCGCCGACAGGCATCACTTCGCTGTTGTCGAGGACGCGCAGGAGCTTCACCTGCAACTGCGCCGGCATTTCCCCAATTTCGTCAAGAAAGAGCGTGCCCCCATCGGCCACCACGAAGAGACCTTCTTTTTCCTCGATGGCGCCCGTGAAGGAGCCCTTCTTGTGGCCGAACAGCTCGCTCTCCAACAAGTTCTCCGGCATGCCTCCGCAGTTGATGGCGACAAAGGGCTTCTCCGCGCGCGGACTGAGCTGGTGGATCCCGCGGGCCACGAGTTCCTTACCCGTGCCACTCTCTCCGTGAATCGCCACGGTGCTGGGAAGCTGGGCCACGCGGCGGATCATGTCGCGGACCTTTTCGATAGGCGGGCTCTTGCCGATGATGTTGTTGAGATTGCCGCGCCGGGCCTGGTCTTGGCGGAGCGCCGTGTTTTCGCGCTTGAGGTCGCGTTGCTCAAGGGCGCGCTTGACCACCAGGCGGATTTCCTCGTTCTTGAAGGGTTTCATGAGGTAATCCGTGGCGCCCAGTTTCATCGCCTCGATGGCCGTTTCCACCGAGCCGTAGGCCGTAATCATAATGGCGGGCGTGCCCGGGCGGTTGTCCTGAAGCCACGAGAGCAGCTTCATGCCGGCTTGGCGGTCGCTGCCCATCCGCAGATCGGTAAGAACAATATCGAAATGCTCTTTCTCCAGGCGGGTTATGGCTTCCTCCACGTTCTGCAACACAGCTACGTCGTAGCCATTGCGCGTGAGCACGATATCTAGGAGTTCGCGCATGCTCGCTTCGTCGTCGACGACAAGCACCCGGTGTTTTTGCGCCACGGTGATTCTCTCCTTATCCGCGAACAGCGGGAAGACGCACACTGAGGGAGGTGCCCCCTAATTCACGGGAGGACACGCGTATCGTGCCATCGTGTGCCGTGATGATGCGGTGACACACGGCCAGGCCCATGCCCACGCCGGTGTCCTTTGTAGTATAGAAAGGCTCGAAGATACGCGCAACCATATCCGGTTCGATGCCGGGTCCCTCATCATCAAAACGGACTTCGATGGAGCTTTGGTTCTGCGCCACGCTCACGTTAAGCTTGCCGCCGTTTTCCATGGCCTCGAGGCCATTATGAGCAATATTCTGGAACACTTGTTTAAGCTGCGTACGATCCCCAAAAGTCATCACCGCTCCGTCGGGGGTTTGCAACTCAAAGTGATACGTGGCGCCGTTCTCCCCGAAGCGGCGTTCACAATCCTGGCAAACCTCCTCGGCCAATGCGCGCACGTCAAGGGGTTCCCGTTGAACATTGGGTTCCCGGGCGAAATCAAGGAACCCCCGGACTATCTCGTCGAGGTGATCCGATTCTCGAATGGCAATACCCGCCAATTTACCCGCTAGCGGATCTTCTCCCACTTGGCTGCGCAATTCGTCCACGGCCCCGCGGATAGCCGCGACGGGATTTCGGATCTCGTGAGCCAGTCCGGCGGCAAGTTCGCCAACTACGGCCAGCCGATCCTGCTTCTGAAGTTCCTTGCGCATTTCAGCCATCTCGGTGAGGTCGCTAAAGGAGGCGATGATTCCGGTCAGTTGCCCCCGTATATCGCGGATGCGGCTGGTCGTCAACCCCATGAGCTTCTTGGCGCCGGAGAACGTGCGGGCGTGGAACTCGTAGCTTGTGAAGTCGCGTTCCGACCGGATGGCCGTGAGCACGGGGCACTCCTCGCCTGAATCCACGCGCAGCACGTCTTGGACGGAATGGCCGATGGCGCTTCCTTTAGGGATGTCGAGAAGGGTATCCGCCGCCTTGTTCTGAGCCACCACCACCCCCTCCTTATCCGTGATAAGAAAGCCATTGTTCATGTTGTCCAGGATTTCGCGTTGAAACTGCTGCATCCGGTGGAGCCGCATGTTCCAGAATCCGCTCATGGCGGCGGTAAGGAAGAAGGCCAGGCATTGAACCAGGAAGTTGTAAGCCAGCCCCATATTGCTCAACCCAGCGTCGTCAACGGGGGGAATGCCCGCTTGGATCGCCATGGTGATAGAGGCCAATGCCGCAAACACAAACCCGCTTTTCACGCCTAAGTAAAGCCCTGCTTCCAGGATAACAGCGACGAATAGAAACGTGAAAACGCTGCCTGGGCCGCCCGTGAAACTCACGGTGGCGGCTACCACGGCGAAGTCCACCAAAGCCTGCGCCCAGATCAGTACAGGGGGAACCGGGAAGGCTCGCCGGATTCGCACAAGCAAATACCCGCTGGCCGCAAGACCGAAGGCGTAGAAAGCCAGCAGGAAGTGCGCTGTGGACCTATCAGCGTGTTCCAGCAGATAGACCCCCGCAACCGCTAGGGCGAGCACGGCGATGCGCGCCACGCCGACCGACCACCATCGGACGTCTACATCTTCCCGGCCGGGCCGTCTTTGTTCGGGGATGGGCTATATCACGCGCCTTTCTCCAGTAG
>JAWOFY010000446.1:0-4374 GCA_046497285.1 Candidatus Hydrogenedentota bacterium | reverse complement strand
ATTGTCGAGAACATCACGAGGGGAGACGAGCAACCAGCCGCCCACCTCACCCCGCCGGAAACCGAAGGATTCCTTCCCGGCCCGGAGCTGCCACACGATGTCGAGCCCGCTTCCGCCAGCAGCTCCCGGGCGCGCTCGACATCGTGTGGCAGCTCCGGGCCGGGAAGGAATCCTTCGGTTTCCGGCGGGGTGAGGTGGGCGGCTGGTTGCTCGTCTCCCCTCGTGATGCTCTCGACAATGCCCTCGCGATCAATAGCCATGGCGAAGGCGCGCCGCACCCGCGCGTCGTCCAGCGGCGGCCTGGTCACGTTGAACCGGTAGTAATACGTGCCGAGATAGGGGTTGATTTCCAAAACCTCGGGCCGGTTGTTGCGGTACCAGTCGATGCGGTTGATGGGTATATCCCCGGTCCAATGCAGCTCGCCGCCCCGGAAGGAGCGCTCCTCGGTCTGCAAGTCGTCGATAGGATAGAAATTGACGCCGTTGAGTTGGACGGTCTCCGCGTCCCAATAATGCCCGTTGGCCTTCGTGCGGATGACTTGGTTGGGATGCCACTCCGTCAGCTCGAAGGGACCATTTGAAACGAGATTACCAGCTCGGGTCCACTCCGTGCCCCGCTCATCCATGGCGCCGAACGCCTCGATGGTCTCTTGATGTACGGGATAGAACGTGTAGTGAATCTGCAAGGAGAGGAAGTACGGCGTGGGGTCCTCGAGGGTCACCTCCAGGGTCCGATCGTCCAGCGTTTGCACGCCCACCTCGCCGAAGTCCTCGAGATCGCCCTCGTTATAGGCCTCCGCGTTTTCGATGCAATGCAGCATGTAGGCGTATTCGCTGCCGAGGGCGGGCGTAAGGATGCGCTTCCACGCATATACAAAGTCATGGGCGGTGACGGGGTCTCCGTTGGACCAGCGGGCGTCGTCGCGCAGATGAAACGTGTAGACGAGTTCGTCTTCGCTTATATCCCAGGATTCCGCTACGCCGGGGAGCGGCTCAAGGGTTTCCGGATCCATAATGACCAAGCCCTCGAACAACGCCGCCAGGATCATGTGCTCGGGAACGCCCGTGACAACATGAGGATCCAGGCCCTGGGGCTCGGCGTTGTTTCCCCAGTGCAAGATGCCTTCCCGCGTGCCCCGCTCCACGCGGGTTTCGCCTGGCTCACAGGCGGTGAAAAACAATGCGGCGGCGCCCGCCGCTAGACTGCACAAAACCATTGAGCGCATAGGTGGGATTTCCTTCATTTGTTCTGTTGGCGTGGCAAAAAGGGGGACCCCCAATTCTCGGGATCAAGCTGCGCCTTCAGTATACCCCGTTGCCGCACCACCACGGAAATCGACAGAGGCCTGAGTTGTCCGAGGTGTCCGGCGGCCTTCTTCGTGGTTTACGGTTAAAGCGGCAGTTCCAACTCCAGAACATGGAATACGGCGTTGAGCAAGAGACGGTGGAAGCTATCGTTCTCGAAGTCTTGGGGGTGGCCCAGCGACGTGTAGACAACGAGGCTATCTCCGTAGGTGTGGGTCCATAACACCGGTTCCGGCTCCTCCTCGCGCTCGCGCACTTCGCCTTGAAGCAGGGGAACGGCGGAATCCGCGAGCGGGCTAGCCTTGTACAGCCAGGATTCGCTCTCGAAGGGGAGCGCCACGCCGCTGAGCAAGGGATGGCCCTCCGCGCCGGGACCACGTCCACACGCGTCGTGGTGTCGGAGCCGTGGTGGCCCGAGTAGCTGCCGCCCAGAACCTCACCGTCAAACTCGGGCCAATCCACGCGATCGTCCGGCGTTTCGCCCCGTGTGTCGAAGGCGTGACTTGACGTGCGCAGGGCGATGAGCGGCTTACCCGCCTCAAGGTAGTCGCGCAAGGCCTCCATCTGGTTGGGTTTCAGGGCGTGACGGCGCGCGTACAAGATGGCGGCGTCCGCGCCGTAAAGCGCCTTCATGCCGGGCACGTCGTGGCGGTCGTCTGGATTGGCGTGCAGCATGCTCACCTTGAAGTCGAAGTCATCGCGCAGCTTCCGGCCGAACTCGGGCAGGGTGTCTTCCGCGCGATATTCATCTTCCGATGCGATAAGCACGACGTGGGGGCGGTCATCTCCCTCGAAACGGAACGGCGGTTGATCCACGAAGGACGCCGACGTGGTGGAGGGACACCAGTACTTCTCGATATGCGCTGCCACGAGGTCCGTGCCCGCGGCGTGGGGGACATACGGCTCCCGCCGGGGGTTGTACATCGCGTCCGTCATATCCCGCACCAGCACGGTGTTCTGGCCCTGCGTGACCATCTGGCGAATGGCGAACGGACGGCCAAGGACGCACATGTTGGTGTGAACGCCCATGACAAAGACATTCTCAATGCCGCGCTCCCGCATGAGATAGTACGCTTCCGCGCTATCGGTCACGGCGTCTTCCTCCGCGATCGCGATGGTTTCGATCTGGCGGGACCACGGGCTTCCTTGTTCGCACTGGGGTTCACAGTCGCAGCCGCCATCCGAGTCGTCGATGGGCAGCGGCGCTTCCCGCTCGGGGTCAAGCCCCATCCAATGCTCCACCGGGACCTCCGTCTCCACGGGCGGCGCATTTCGGGCGAGTTCGCGTTGCGGCGTTCCTTCGTAGAACTCCATGGTCCCGCTGGGGGCGTGAATGATGAGCACGCCCTGATCCCGAAGCGTGTTCAGCAGCCTATTCATCCGCGGCGCCATCTCGGCGACGCGGCGGGCCGCTCCTTCGCACCAATGCTGGTCCCACATATCGCAGACCACGGCGGCCGTCTTGGCGGGATCCCACTGCGCCCGCTCATGCGCGACGCGGAAGCCTCCGTCTTCGTCCAGGGGCATCCGGGAGCGGACGGTGAACGAAAGCATATCCGCATCATCCGCCTTAGCCGGTATGGCCCCCGCCAGCGCGAGAACACCGGCCAACAGCGCCAATAGGAGGGCGTTAGACAAAACGAGGGGAAAGCATCGGCTGAACATATGCACACTCCTTCTTGGTTCGCGGCCCGCCACACCGTTCAAAATTGCCGCAAGGCCCACCTAGCAAGCCGGTCAGCTGGGGTAGTGTACGACGTTTCCCTTCTATCATATCAAAACGTACTCAACCCCGGGAATCTCTTACATGGCAATCCGGGGGCCGTGTGTTACACTGTTCTCCATATGGTTTGTACTGCGGGGACCGGCTATGGTTAGATAGGGGGCATTGGGAGTTAAGGCGATCCCCGGCAAAACACTGTACACACGAGGGAGTATCCCCCTTATTGAGGACGCGCTGGTCATAGGCGCGTGAAAGAGGACCGTTTAAATGGCAAAAAGAGGCGCGACAGAAAGTAAGACGGGAACGGGCGGCGCGGAGGCCGCCACGGCATTGTATGTTAACGGGGAGAAGATCGAGTCGCACGTGCTGGATGCGCATGCCCAAAGCTTGCGCCAAGGCTACAACCAGGCGATGGGACGCGGCAGCGTGCCAGACACGCGCATTCGGCGGGAAGCCCGGGAGAACGCCATTGAGCAGACCTTGCTGCTTCAAGAGGCCCGGAAACGCTGTGAGGTTTCCGAAGATGAAGTGAATGCCCGTGTCGAGGAATTGCGTAAACAAGGCAATGACGAGCGGGAGCTGAGCGAGGACGAATTGCGCCGCATCCAAGAGAGCGTGCGTGATGAGCTGCTGTTTGATCGGCTATCGGAGGAGTTGTATGCCGGCATTGAAGAGCCGAGCGAGGAGGCGTGCCGGGAGTACTACGAGGCCAACCGGTCCAACTTCATGATTCCGGAGGCCGTGCACGCCGCTCATATCGTTCGTCAACCCGCGCCCGGCAGCTCCAAGGACGAGTGTTTCATGGAGATGGTCGAGGTTCGGCGCAAGGCGAGCGAAGGGGCCGATTTTGCGTCTGTCGCCCGGGAACATTCCCAGTGTGATGATAACGGAGGCGACCTTGGCTGGTTCACACGCGGCCGGATGGTGGAGAGTTTCGAGAAGATTGTGTTCTCGCTCAACCCGGGCGAGATCAGCGAGGTGTTCGAGACCGAATTCGGCTACCACATCGCCACCGTGTACGAACACAAACCGGCGGGACCGGCTCCCTTCGAGAACGTCAAGGAACGGATCGCCGAGCAAATAAAGGAAAACGAACGCAAGCGCATCCTCGACGAATGCATCGACGGGCTGCGGGAAAACGCGGTGATTGAAGAGCGTTGACGCCGCGAACCATGTTAAAACGCACCTCCCCTAAAGGGTGTGGGGAGGTGCGGGGCGAATCGGCGAAAAAACGGACGCTGGTCCAAACGCTACCCCGCGCCCAAAACCTTACGAGACGGTTTGGGGACCGTATAGTTTGTCGACGTGTATCTGCGTCTATGCTGGATTCAGGTTCCAAGTATCTA
>JAWOFY010000433.1:0-3903 GCA_046497285.1 Candidatus Hydrogenedentota bacterium | reverse complement strand
ATGGCAATTAACCAAAACCGGAGCCCTCAACAGAGGGTTTCTCGCTAAACGGAGGCACTTATGAAAGCTGTCATCTTCGGGACGACCACACTTGCCGCAGCGGCCGCAATCGGCCTTTATGCATGGCAATCCCAACCGGCAACACCCTGTGGAGACACGGCGGTGGCCGGCGGTGCCATCGGTGGCCCGTTCGAACTGGTGTCCGAGACCGGCGAAACGGTCACGGATACGGATGTCATTACCAAGCCCACCCTTGTCTACTTCGGCTATACCTTCTGTCCAGATGTATGCCCGCTCGACAGTGCGCGCAACGCGCAAGCCGCGTATATGCTGGAAGACCAGGGACTTGACCTTGGCACCGTCTTCATTTCCGTCGACCCGCAACGGGATACAGTCGATGTCGTGCGCGAATTCACCGACAATTTTCACGAAGACATGCTGGGGCTGACCGGATACGCCACGAGAACGGTCTCCCAGTTCTGCGACGCCGCCCAGCGCGACCACAACTGGGTCTTCGATCACCGCGACGACCAAGAACAACTTGGTGGCGGCGTACTCCACGCACACGGCGCGCCCACCGAGTGGCCCTCGCTAGAGCATTTTCGGGAGCGGGGAAGCAACAATCTAGGCCGGGACCTGCAGTTTCAGTGGTGGTTTGATCCATCGACCTATAACCTGGACGACGATGGGTCGCTTTTACCCGACAGTTATCCGCGGCTGCGCGATGGCATCGAGCGCTTCTTCATCACGGATATCAACAACCCGGCGGCGGGCGCGGAAGCCCAGAGCAGCATAGCCGTGATGTGGGACTCCTGGAGCATGGCGGGAGCGGGTGGCGGCTCGGGTTACCTGGAGGGCATGATTGGCCACAGCGGCGACACCTCCACGTTCAATCACATTCCCGGCGGCAGCAACGTCCTCTTCATGGACGGGCACGTGGAGTTTATCCGCTTCAACGCGAGTTATCCGATTGAGTGGTTGGATCTAAACGCCCACACCTACTCCAACGGCATTTCCGCGGGTACGCAGGCGCATACGGTCATGCCTTTCGTCAGCGGTTGGGAGTAATCATCTGAAACGTCCCTTCGATGGGAGTCTGAGCGTAGCATGAAGGAAGGGGGAGAAGCATGGCTTCTCCCCCTCTTGCCTTGCAGGCGCCTATCCACCCGCGTCAATCTTTCCAATCCGCGCTCACGTCGTCCTCTCCGCCGAGCGAATCCTCTCCAAGCCCCGGACTCACCTCGCCAAAAGGCAATCCCTGCGACATTTCGATACTGACATCGGAATCGTCGCTGTTGTCCAATAGCAAGTCCTCCTTGGAGCGCCGGCTATAGGACTCCTGTTCATGGTCCGAGCTAACGGTGACGGGTTCTTCCTCTTCCCCTGCATCCTCTTCTTCCAATGCATCCACATCAGGCACCAAAGCCTCATCTTCATCCACCCCCGCCGAGGCGCCTTCTTGGCGCTGGCTCGAGCGCTTCAACGAAGTTTTCTTGGAGGAGCGATCCTCTGAACTCCCGATCCGCACCAGGGCCTCTTCCTCGCAATCCGGACAACGGAACCCCATTTTCTCCGCGCCCCATTCCACATAGCGTTTCCCGCATCGGGGACAATGATATTTTACCGGCATCGCCGCAAATTCCTTTCTCGTTTCACGCACACGCTTCCGCCTCATAATGCCATCCAGCGTCGTTATTGTAACAGACAACGTAAACTACTTGAAAAAGCTTCACCCCTCCCGTACAAGGGAAACAACAAATCTGCGCTTTTTATTATTTGACGTGCAAACAGTTTGAAGGGTATCGTAAGGTTTGATGTTAGGGATGCGCTAAAAGCAGCCCCCAATCCGGCCTTGGCTTTAAACGATGGTTAGGCAATGCCAATGGTTTGCCTACAACCGCGATGAAAGGAGGTGATGGCTGGCGAATTACTTGATTGTCGCCACGATTCCGGGCGAATCGTGCGCAATGCGAAGGGTAGTGTGGAGTAGCACAACAAAGGAACACTAACTTATGAAGAGCAAGAAACAGGGCTTCACTCTGATCGAGCTATTGGTGGTTATCGCTATTATCGGCATTCTAGCCGCGATACTGCTACCTGCTCTGGCTCGGGCGCGCGAGGCCGCCCGGCGGGCCAGTTGCGCCAACAACCTGCGCCAGTTCGGTCAGATCTTCGCCATGTACGCGAACGAAAGCCGCGGCGAAATGTACCCCCCCAATCAGCGCAATCATATCGGCGGCTTTTCAGGGGCAATGGGCTTCCGGGGGATCGCCCTTTATCCGGATTATTGGACCGATGTCAACCTGAAAATCTGTCCCTCTGATCCGCGAACCGGCCGTTCCGATCGCGTGGCGTTGGAAGACGATATAAACGCCCAGTTCCAAGAAATGAACGAGCGGGACAATTACGATGACTACTACTCCCGCGTGGTGCAGGACGTGGTTTTGTCCTATCCCGTTTCCTACGTTTACATGGGTTACGCGACGAGCACGATTTCGCAGGTTGTCGACGTGGCGGAAACCGCTCACAACTGGGTGTTTCAGAACTGGGATGACCAGACCATCATAGACGCGGGGACCATCAACGAGCGGGGCGGACCTGGAGACGCCTGGGAGCGGATCGAGCATTTCCAGGAGAAGCATGAGATGGACATCAATGCGACCCAGTATCGGGACGGGAACTTCGTCGACTACGGCCAATACTACTTGGACGACGACGGGAGCGAGCTGCCTGACTCATACCCCCGGTTGCGCGACGGCATAGAACGGTTCTTCATTACGGACATCAACAACCCGGCCGCTGGCGCGGAAGCGCAAAGCAGCATCGCCACGATGTGGGACGCATGGAGCATGATGACCGACGCGCCCGCGGGATGGGACTTTGTCGGAGAAGGCGGCACGACAGAGAACTTCAATCACATCCCCGGCGGCAGCAACGTTCTTTTCATGGACGGCCACGTGGAGTTCATTCGCTTCAATGAGGACTACCCGATCGAGTGGCTCGATGAGGGCTCCTATCCGAACCGGCTTGGCACGCAAGCCCACCGCGTGATGCCCTTCATCGGCGGCTGGGGTTAATAGCGGTTCATACGCCTTGGGCGATGTAGCGCCGCCCTTGAGCAAAGCGCGCAGGGGGAGAGGTCACCCCTCTCCCCCTTTCACCTCACCCCAGCGTCCTTATCTGCATGGCGCCACACCCGCTTTCTTCCACCGTTGTAGTGGCGCCCTAATCGAGGCGCCGCCATCCATCTCGCGCGATTTGGTCTCGACTAGATCGCCGAAGGGGCCGATTGGCGGACCTATCTGGATTCACCAACGGACAACTGATGGCTTGAGCGCGGCGCGAGGCGCAACGGTAGGGAGGCATGGGATCTATGAGACGCTTGTTCAGCATCGTCGGCGCGTTACTGACGCTGACCTGTCTTATTCTGGCCATTTATCTGTCCCAACGCCATCGTGAGCGTGAAGCTGGACAGGAAGAGATTCAGTCCATCCGGCAGGCTTTCCTCGCGGAACGCGCCGCGCATATAGAAGCCCTGCAAGAGACTCTTCCGGACGATGATTCGGTCATATCCGAGTTTGATAGCGTGGAGGCGGCGGAGGCGTTTTCCGGCTCTCACATGGAGCTTGTGTACGAGCTTGTTCAGGGATACATTGAGGATCCCCTCAACATTGCCACGGATTCGCGAGAAAAGGCGGCCAATCGCGCGCAGCTCGCCAAGGACTCCGGCACGATCACGGCTTTAGAGGAACGACTGGATCCCCGGGACGTTGGACGGGAAAGCTTGCTTGCGGAACTCCGCGACTGGTTGACGGACTCGGAGGATCTCGAGCTATTTACCGAGTCTATCCGCCACGGCCTTTTGGAACCGGTGGATGAGACCACGCCAGTGTATGACAGCAG
>JAWOFY010000398.1:0-4148 GCA_046497285.1 Candidatus Hydrogenedentota bacterium | reverse complement strand
AATCAGATATTCAGAAGGGCTCTATTGTTGTATATTGTAATGAAAACAATGCCAAGATATTTATTAATGGCATTTACAAGGCAACAACTTCTACTAATCAAGCAAAAATAATTGATGATTTTAAAGAAGGCGTATACGAGGTTACTGTAATTAAAGACGGTTATCGTGTCTGGCTGGAAGAGACCTGGGTTTATCCCGGAGAGATTACATCTATTTTTGCAGATTTAGTAAAAATAGATAATTAATAATGGGATTTTCATGAAAATATCTATCCTAAAATAACAATAAAGCAGTATAAATCAAGAGATGTAGGAGGAGTTTGTAAAAAATGTCAAATGTTAATTTAAAACGTCAAATGGGTAAATTGCACGAAGAGATGCCTGGTGTTATGAAAGAAGGGTTTGACCCATTAAGTGAACAAGCTTTATCCCTCGAGCAGCGTCCTTACCCGGCGATTGGCGCTTCCTCGGATAACATAGCGCCCCCTTAAGCCACGGGTTCGTTGGTAGGGGTGGGAAGGCGCAGAAGGACAAAGCGGCCGTCCTGCCGGAGGGCTTCGCTGATCTCCGTGGCGGACATGCCCAAGCGCTGAATGGCTAGTTTAACCCATTCCCCGAGATGCTCCTGCGCTTCTTCCAAGTGGCCGAGTTGGGCTTGCGCGGCGGCCAGATGGTACAGCGCGTCGATATCCCCGGGGTCTTTTTCAACAAGCTCCTCATACCCCTCCGCCAACACGGTCAGCTCATCGGATCGCCACAGATCCCCGGCCGCGTTCCGGCGCGCTTCGATGTCTCGCAGACCATTTTGTTCTTGCTGGAGCACATCCTTGAACCTCTTCTCGTACTGGGCCTGCTCGAGAGCGCGATCCAACAACTCCACAATACCGGGCTCGGCGGGCGGCGTATCCAGCAGTTCCAGATACCGTTCGGCGGCGGCCTTGGCGTCTTGCCCATCCCCTTGGCGGGCTTCGGCGCGGCTCAACGCCAGGCGGGCCGAAGCGCTGCGGGGATCCATGCGCGAGGCGCGCCGGGCCAAATGGGCGGCGGTCTCATGGCCGGCCTGACGCCGCGCTTGGCCGGACAGCGCGAGGAGCAGGGGATTGAGAGTTTCGGTCAAGCCCACATGCGCGGACAAGGACGCCGGTTCACTGCTCCATGCATCAACGAATTCGCCCATCGGGGGCACGGAAGGAGCGTCCTCCCCTCGCGGATAAAGGAGCAACGGCCCCTGGGCGCGGCCGCGCGCCATCAGCCAAGCGCTGTCGACCGCCGCGAAAGCCAAGGGGCGTTGGTGGGCGTTGTCCCGCACGAATTCCCAAAGCACGAGATCGGCAAAGGCGTCCTCGCCTTCCTCGCCCTCAATGGCCCTTTCTTGAAGCCGCTGGAACTCGATGGGCCGTTCCCGTTCGAGGCGTTGCAGGGCGGCCTCGGAGGGAATGGGACGCGGCACGTCCAGGCTCTCTTCGTGCTGGGGTTCGAGTTGCGCCCGTTGCAGCGGGTGCGTCAAGACGTTCATGGGGATAATGTCCACGTCGGGCCGCCATCCGGCGCCGTATTGCGCCGCCCAGAGCAGGGAGGTGACGTTTTCGTCTCCCGTCACCAGCACCGCGTTGTCCGGCGAGGCCTCGAAGATGTACTCCGCCAAGTCGGCCGCGTAATCGTGTTGGCGCGTAAGAGCATGGGCGGCTTGCCAAGCTGTGGCCGCCGCCAGTACGAGGACCGCCACGGCGATCCCCGGATAGGGGGAGGCCAGCCGCCGCCGGAGCCCGTACATCACGGCGCCCACGCCCCATGCGGCGAACAGGCTCACCGCCGCCAGCGCTATCAATGTGGGAGCGTCGGTATCTTGGAGCACCGTGTCCACACCGTGCCGGTTGGTCAAGAACGGCAGGAACGGCCCAAAACCGAGGAATACCAGTGCGGTCATGATAGCGGGGCGTTGTGTGTGGCGCAGAAACAGGAGGATCCCCGCTGGGACGGCAAGCAAGAGGATGAGCAGCGGGAACTCCTCGCTCAACACGGCGCCGAATCCCAGTTGGGGCCAATCGCTGGCAATGGCGGGGTAAGGCGTGCGCAGGGCATAGGCCAGAAACTCGCCCATGGATTGCCCGCCCGCCAAGGCGCGAACGAGAGGGAGGCTCGCTCCGATGGCGAATAGAAGCGCCAACACTGCAAGCTGTTTGGCGAGCGCAAGTCCCTCGACCGGACGGAAAAGATAGACGAAAAGAATAAAACACGCAATAAGGCCAAACGCTGGGTGATTAGCAGAAGCCAAACCACCCAAAACCGCCGCGCCCGCCAATAACTTCATGTTGTGTTCCGTTTGGACGGCTAGTAGCGTTAGACTCAGCGCCAGCATTCCCAGCAGCGCGCTAACCGGCGCCGGACTCGCCGCTGTGCCGACATGGGTCAGCAGGGGGGCGCCCGCCAAGAGCATCGCCGCCAATACCCCCGCCACGATGCGTTCGCCCCGCTGACACAAAGGCTTGAGCACCTTCGCGGCGGCCGCGCCGGTAACGCCGCAGAGGAGCGCAGCCGTGACGACGGTGATGAGATTAAGGAGCACCAGGGCGTTCGCGCCGCCGAGTTGGGCCGCGGCGAGGGCGAGGCCTCGGGACAACACCGGCATGGGGTCCGCCGGAGAGGGAGCCAACAGGGCGCCTTGCCACGGGGTGAAGGCCAAGCCAGGACTCATATAAAAACTCAGCCAGAGCCCCGCCGCCAACGCGCCGCCGATGCCCGCCACGCCCTCGGCTCGCTTCGTCCAGGGCAAGCCAGCCTCCTCGTCTGGCTCAAACTCAGATGAAACAGCTTGTTCCTTGGCTGTTTCATCGCGTCCCTCCGCCTCTGCTCCCGCAAAGGGATCGGCGAAATCCGGCGCATCGCCGCGGGCGGGGTCCGGGTTCGTCCAATCCGGGGTCATGCCCCCTCGATCACCGTTCGAATCGTTTGGGTTGTTTGATCCCATGTCGTTTGCACCTGCTTCCTGGCGTTTGCCGCCAAACTTTTCCGCAATGCCTCGTCGTACAAGAAAGCCTGAAGTTGCTCTTCAATCGATACCCGGCTTCCCGGCGCGTAGAACAAGCCCGTTTGGCCATCACGCGCAAATTCCCGTCCCTCCACGGTATCAGGTACAAGGACAGGCAAGCCGCACGCCATCATGGCGGGGGCCTCATGTTCCCGGCCGATTCCGCAGAACCCGATGGCCGCCCGCTGAAACACTTGAGCCCGCTCTTTCGAGGTTAGCCCAGGCGCGTACTCCATGCCCGAAACGCTCCGCCGCGGCTTCTGGCGTCCCATAAGGGTCAGTTCCGCTCCCGCGCCGCCGCGCTCCAAGTTCGCCAAGGCCGCGACAAGCGGCTTAGGCTTGTCATCCACGGCGGCCACCAGCGGGCGGTCCTGGGGCTCGGCATCCTCTGGCGCGGGCATTTCGGGATCCACCCCATGGGGGGCGTATACAATGTGTTGCTCGCCGGCGCCCGCGCTCCGGAGGTCCTCCCACGCCCGATGAGTAGCCGCGACAAACGGGCTTGGCGGGTCCCCCGCAACGGCCGTGCGCCGCGAAAGATAGAACACAATCGGAACCACGGGGATCGCGACGGTATCCGGAATGGGCATCGGCCGGGCTTTGACGCAATCGACAACGGCGTCATAGCGTTCCTCGAGTCGGCCGGTTCTCGCCAAGCGGGACAAAAGCATCCTCGCCATCAGAGGGTAAAGTAGGGGAAGCCCCAACCGGGCGACTTGAATCCCGTTGACCACTTCCACGCTGCCGGGGTGGCGCCCTCCCACGCGATGCGCGAACTGTTCCTGGCAGACCCAGGAAATCTGGTATCCTTCCCGCGCCAAACGGGAAAACACTTGATAGCAATAATGCTCCGCGCGGCCCGCATCCGGGGACCGCCACTCTTGGGAGCAAAATAGTAGGATCCGTGTCATAAGCTACACCTAGTTTAACATAGGGCGGCGCCGCCGCAACCCATTCAGCGACTGGGGGATTTGCGGAAGCCCGCCATTACCTTCAAAGTTAAAACCCATTACTATCCTAAACAGACAGAGATTGCCTCGGAGTTTTTTTTTCACGAATTTGGAGCATAACAGATAATAATGGCAAAAGGAAGAAAAAAAACACCTACCAGAATATTGGAG
>JAWOFY010000387.1:0-6250 GCA_046497285.1 Candidatus Hydrogenedentota bacterium | reverse complement strand
CGGAACACAGTGAGCCCTACGATGAGGAGCCCTGCCGCGAGCGCCGCTGGCCACGCCACGAGTTGCCACTCGGGCCATTGCTCGTTAAGGAGGACGTCCCGGTAGGCGGTGATAAGGCACGCCATCGGATTCAGCCAGTATAGCTGGACGGCCCACGCCAGTTGCGGCATGTCGGCGGCAATGGCTTGGACCAGGCTTGGGTCGTAGAAGATGGGCGAGGCGTAAAACCCGAAGACCAACAGCACATCGGTGATGTATTCCACATCGCGAAAAAACACATTCACACAAGATAACAGCAACGCCAAGCCTGTAATAAGCGCCAATTGAAGAAGCAACAACGGGGCCACGAGAAGGGCTGTGGTTCCTAGTCCGCCTCCTAGGACGAGGTGAAGCGCCAAAAATATAAGAAACCCTATACAAAAATTGAATAAATTCACGCCGATACTCGCGTAAGGAATAATCTCCCGCGGGAAATTCACCTTCCCCACCAGTTGGCGGTTCGCGACCAACGATTTCGCGCCATCCGAGATGGAGCGGCTCGCCAGATTCCAAAAGATGAGCCCGCAAAGGAGAAACACCGCAAAGGGCGTCTCGGGGTCCAGGGCTTCCGCCCCTGGGCGGTACCGAAACACAATGGAGAAAACGAAGCTTAAGATAAGCGTCATCAGGAGTGGCTCAAGGATCGCCCAGAGGAATCCCATGGCCGCATAGCGGTACCGAACGCGGAGATCCTTCCATATCAGATCGAGCAGAAGCTCACGGGACCGGATCAAGTCGCGTACAGCGCCGCGCAAAAGCTCTCCAGAAAAAAGTGCGGGGGACGACTGGCTCATAGCGCCGAATGGTAGCATTGCCTCAGGGGGATTTCAAAAAGAGCAAGGATGTTTGCCCTGGCGTTATAATGGCGTCCTTCGTCGGCGCGTGACGCGGAGTTGAAAGGGGCGCCCCAAAAAGAGCAGGATCGGGGAACACAGTCCCACGGAGCCGGGCATACTCGTGTGCCCTTACCGAGCAAGGATGAAGATCATGAGTCAAGACAAGACCTATACATCATCGGGGCCCCGCATCACCCGCCGGCAAGCATTGCGTTCCGGCGCGGCGTTGGCGGGCTTATTGGCGGCGGGCGCCACGCGGATTTCGCCGGCTTTCGCGGCCGAGGGGGAAGGGGATGGATCACGTCCCAATATTCTGTTCTTCCTTGTCGACGATCTCGGCATGATGGACTTGGGGACGTACAATCCGGATACGTTCTATGAGACGCCCAATGTTGATAGGCTGGCCGAAGAGGGCATGAAGTTTAACGATGCCTACGGAACGAATCCAGTGTGCTCGCCCACGCGCTTTGGCATCATGAGCGGGAAATATCCGTCCCGGCATGATGCGACGAACTGGTTTACGGGCGTCCGCCACGAGCGGTTCCGGTCGGCCGAACTCAATAACTACATGCCTACCGAGGAGGTCACGCTCGCGGAAGCCCTGAGGGATGGGGGGTACAAGACCTACTTCGCCGGCAAGTGGCATCTCGGCGACGAGCCCAAGTATTGGCCCGAGGAGCAAGGATTCGACATCAACATCGGCGGCTGGACGGCGGGTTCGCCGCGGGCGCATGGGGGCGGCGGCTACTTCTCGCCCTACAATAACCCTCGCCTTGAAGACGGGCCCGAGGGCGAATTCCTCACCGAGCGTTTGACGGATGAAACAATCGCTTTTCTACGAGACCAACAAGACGAGGACGCGCCCTTCTTTGCCTACCTTGCTTTCTACCAGGTCCACACCCCGCTGCAAGCCCCTCAAGAGCTTATCGAAAAATATGAGGCCAAGGCCCGGGAGCTGGGGTTGGATGAGCTAGACGAAGACGAACTATTCGAAGAGGAGGAGCAGGTCTGGCCGACGGACAATCCACGGCGCGTCCGCGTGCGCCAGACCCATACCGTCTACGCCGCCATGGTGGAGGCCATGGACCGGGGCGTGGGGCGGGTGCTTGACGCGTTGGAAGAGCTGGGCCTGAAGGAGAACACCCTGATCATCTTCACGTCCGACGATGGCGGTCTGGCCACAAGCGAGGGGCATCCCACGTCCAATCTGCCGTTGCGCGGCGGCAAGGGCTGGCTCTATGAGGGCGGGCTGCGCAATCCGGTTATCGCGCGCTGGCCGGGCGTGGTTGAAGCCGGGAGCACGTGTGACACGCCTACCATGAACACCGACTTCTATCCCGGCCTGTTGGAGGCCGCCGGCTTGCCGTTGCGGCCGGAGCAGCATCTAGATGGTGTGTCCATGCTCCCCTTGCTCAAGGGAGACGAAGGGGCGATTCACGAGCGCGAGGCCCTGTACTGGCATTACCCGCATTACTCCAATCAGGGCGGCTTTCCCGGCGGGGCCATCCGCATTGGACCGTGGAAGCTCATCGAACGCTACGAAGACGGGAGCGTCCACCTCTACAATGTCGTGGAAGATCTCGAGGAGCAACACGACGTAGCTGACGAGCATCCCGATCGCGTCGCTGAAATGCGCGCCAAGCTTCACGAGTGGTACGAAGAAGTGGACGCCAAGTTCTTGCGCGCGCGGGAGGATGGGCCGGAGCCCTGGCGTCCGGGTGACGACAATTGAGCTAGCGCACGGCGGCGGACAAAGGGGGTAAGGCAATAGCATGGCGGCGAACAAGTATCTGGCGATAGACTTGGGCGCGGAGAGCGGCCGCGCCATGGTGGGCAGTCTGGATCACGGGAAACTTACCGTGGAAGAACTGCACCGGTTTCCGAACGGGCCCATCCGTATTTTGGACACCCTGTATTGGGATTTGCCTTTCATCTACAGCAACGTGGTGGAATCGTTGCGTCTTTACGCGCAAAAGCATGGTCCGTCCGTGAATGGGATAGGCATAGACAGTTGGGCGGTGGACCATGGCCTGCTCGATAAAGACGGCGATCTGCTCATGAATCCGGTGTGTTACCGGGACAAGCGGACCGAAGGGATGGTGGAGGAAATCGACGCGGTGTGTTCCGTGCGCGAGATGTTTGAGCGTTCGGGCATCCCCATCGTGCCGATTTACACGGCGGTGCAGCTCTTTGCGCTAAAACGTCAGAAGCCTCACATTCTCGACATGGCGCACCGGCTGCTGCTTATGCCCGATCTGTTGAATTACTTGCTCTGCGGCAGCCGGCTCACCGAGCGCACCAACGCTATCACCACCCAGCTTTACGATCCGCGCACGAGGGCATGGTCCGAGGACGTCTTTGGCAAACTCGGGTTGCCCCGCCGCATCATGACGGATTTGGTGGACCCCGGCGCGCGTCTTGGCGAACTTCGTCCGGCCCTTAAAGAGGAGACTGGGCTGGAGCGCGCACCCATCATCGCGCCTTGCACCCATGACACGGGCTCCGCGATGGCGGCCGTGCCCGCGGCTAATGAGAACTACGCGGCGATAAGCTGTGGCACTTGGTCCATTGTGGCGATGAACTCGGATAAGGCGCACACGTCCGATGAGGCGTACCGCGCCAATCTCTGCAACGAGCTTACCTTGGGCGGTTTGTTCCTGTGCCGCAACATCATGGGCCTCTGGCTTCTGCAGCAGACGCGGGCCGCGTGGGAGAAGGCGGGCCGCGCGTATTCCTACGGCGAACTCGAGGGGATGGCCCAAAACGCGGCGGCCCACAGCCCCTTGCTCAACGTCAACGATGGCGCCTTCCTTGCCCCGAAAAGCATGCCGGACGCTATCCACGCGTTCTGCCAGCGCACGGGACAAGAAACGCCGGCGTCGGAAGGCGCCATGGCGCGGTGCATCGTCGAGAGCCTGGCCCTATCTTACCGCGAGGCCATCGAGCATATTCAGCCGCTCGTGGGCCGGGAGGTGGAGACGGTTCATATCGTAGGCGGCGGCTGCCGCAACACGCTGCTGTGCCAAATGACCGCCAACGCCATGCAGCGGCCTGTACTGGCTGGGCCGGCGGACGCGACGGCGGCGGGGAATCTGTTGACTGTGGCGATAGGGGATGGAGCCATTCACACGGCGCAGGAGGTCCGCGATGTGGTGCGGAACTCCGTCGAGGTAAGGCGGTACGAGCCGGAGGAAACCGGGTACTGGCGCCAACGCTTCGAACGCTACCGTGAAATTGAGGTGCAAACGCGCGCCGCGGTGTAATTCATCCCCAGCAAAAGGGGCTGGGCGCTTCCCCTCTTGAAGGACTGAGGGGAAGCGCCCCGCGTGATCGCAAAGGACGACCGCTTACTCGGCGGTCCCGCCTTCCGTTTCTTCCGGCTTCTGGCGTTTTACGGCCCAATAGGTGCCCGTGGCGAAGTAGATAATCGCGAAGAGGGGCAACCAGTCGCGCATGACGGTGAAGCGCTCATCGTAATAATCGACGCCACCCCAGAAAACCCATAGAGGAAGGGCCAAGGAGACGATCAAGCATAGGAGCGCAATTGCTCCTGCTCCCCACCACAAGGGTTCGTGGCCGCCGAAGACGGTCTTTGGCGGCGGCGGCGCGCCCGAGGTCTTCCGCGGCGTCTCCCAGTGTTCCGGGGGCAAATCCGTGTCCCTTGCTCCCGCCATGCCGGCGAAAACGATGTAGAGAATGCCGGTAATCACAGAGACCGGAACGAACAGAAAGAACAGGTGCAACGGCAAGAGATAAGCCGCCACGAGACCAAGCGCCCAGCTCGCCAGGGCTGGCCAGCTAAACACAAGCCCCTTTCGGCTTGCCCAATAGCGCTGGTATCCGATGAGGGGGAAAACCCAGTGCTCGGTGAACACAATGGCCCCGATGGGCACAAGGATGAGCCCGTACAATCCGACGAAGCCTAGCAAGTGGGTAAAGACAAAGGGGGAGCATGCGATTAGCGTTGTGACGGCCCCCACGGCCAACGTCACCTTCCAGCGGGCCCAGCCCGGCGTGATCGCTTGGAAGGCGAGGCCCGCGCGATACAGCGTCGGGTTTGAGGTGGTCCAGCCCGCGATCACCACGGCGAGGATCCCCGCCGTTCCCACGGCTTGCCACGCCACCTCGCCGGCATCCAACTCTGTGAGGGGCGTCTGGAGCACGAGCGCCGTCATCGCTCCCATGATGCCCGCGCAAATCCATGCCAGATAGTGGCCGAGATACATGCCGAGGGCGGAGTACAGGCCGTACCAATGGGACTTGGCGTAGCGCAGCAGCGCCATGTCGGACAGCCCCCCGTGCATGGCCAGGTTGCAAATCCAAGCGAAGGCCACCACATGCCAGAAGCCCAAGCCCTCGCCTTCGGCCGGTTCGCCCGTCCAGATGAGTTCATGCGAGACCGCGATGAAGTCGCCCCAGCTCGCGATGGCGTCCACTTGGCCGGATTGAGTCGCGAGGTAGGGCAGGGAAGCCAACCCTCCCGCGATAAACATCAGAAACATCCAAGGCGAGCATACCGAGGCGAACTTGGCGAGGCTCTTAAAGCCTAGGATCGCCACGGTCACCACGACCGCCCCCACGATAATGGTCGTCAGCACGAACCATATGTTGTCCGGCAGCCAGCCCGTGCTGGGCGGGATGTCCAGCGGCGTGAGCGCGTCGAGGGGAATGCGGACGGCCGACGCCGCAACCGTAATCATGGCGCCCGCCAATATGCAGAACAGGATCGCATTCACGACATTATAGACTGTAGTCACCGCAGGACCGGCGATCTTCCGCAGATACCAGTACAAGGTTAGCCGCGTCTGTACGGCGATGGGGGCGCAGATGAAGGTCCACGTCAACACCGCCAATGCGTTGCCGATGACCAGCCCCCAAAGCACGTCAATAACGGCCGCGCCCCACATGACGAACGAAGCGCCAATGACGAACTCGGTGCCCGCCGTGTGTTCGCCGGCATACGCGCCCGCGAAATACCGCCCCGGCTGAAGCCGGTCGTCGGACACCGGCTCCCGGTCGAACTCGTACAACTTGTCCATGGCCTCGATAGCCTTGGACCCTTCTTGATCAGCCACGGTTCATTTCTCCTTCTGTTCCCCAGCCACTGACACTCCACATATGATTCTGTGGAGGAATCTATCCCATCGCTTCAATTAGAACAACCTCCCATCGAGGCGCCCGTTATCCCCCGAGTGTGGCGGCGCCTTCACCTTGCCGCTCGCGGACCACTTTCTCGCTATAGCCGCTCTTGCGGAACGCGATGATAGGGTCGGGATCCACCCCCATCTCCATGCGGACCTGCGCCAGCAGCGGCCGCACGTCGGTTTGGTAGGCTTCTTTCAATATCTCCTCGGCTTGCACAACATCCCCGTTCT
>JAWOFY010000380.1:0-3040 GCA_046497285.1 Candidatus Hydrogenedentota bacterium | reverse complement strand
GCGGTCCCACGGCTGAAAGGAGCAAGGTATCGTGCCCGACGATATGTTTTTGTCGCCAGACCGAAAGTCGCTGTGGCGGGGCAGGCGAATCGCGCGCCGCACCCAGATATTCCGGCCATGCCTGGTTTGGCCCCGCGAAATGCCGGAGATGAAATTGCACGGCGTGGCGCTTGATGTGTCCCCGTACGGGCTGCGCATTCGAATGCTGGAGGAGTTACCGCCCGGCACGGAAGTGCGCATCCAGCTCATGCGCGACGACGAGTTCGAGGAACCTTTGGCGCGTCCCCTCGCCGCTGAAGTCGTGCGAAACACGCACGACGAAGGCGGCTTTGTGGATCACGGGGTGTCCATTCCCCACGAAGCGGTCGAGCGGAAAGAGCACAAACCCCTCCTACGGCCACAGCGCCCCATCCAGCGGCTCTCTCAGGCCCGGATGCACACCATTGATTTCCGCATCGGCGGCAAGGGAATTCAAGGGCGCTAACGCACTGGACAGCCGTGCGGGCAAGGCGCACGCTCAGAACAGTTCGCCTTGCATACGCGGGGGAGGCTGAGGGGTGGGGAAATTCGCGAGTTGCGCTTGAAAACGCTCATCATCGAGTGAATCATCGGCCATTACTGGTAAATGTTGAGCGCCCAGCTTGTGAAGCTCGTCAGATCCGCTTCCTGTGTGCGGGTAGACCCAGGCTGATTTCCCTTGGTCCAACGCCACCCGCGCTGTTCGCGCGGCGCCTTCGTTCCGGCGGGGTTCTAGGGCGCAGATGGCTTGTGAAAAGGAGGCGATGATGTCATTCCGATGTATGGCCCGATAGGGCGCCCACGCCTCGTTGGGTAGGTAGGGGGTTACAGTGAGTTCATTCGGGATGACTTCGTAGCCGTGGTCCACGGGCGGGCGAAGCCCTCTGGGCAAGACCTGAAGCACCCCACCGTTGAAGAGCCTGGCGCTGTCCTGGGCTATTTGGTCCACGCCCACGGCGCCTCCGCTGACCACGGCATACCCCGCCTCTACCGCCACGCCCGCGCAGTCGCCGGCGATATCTACTGTTCGTGGCGCAGGCTCGGTTGTCCCCACGATGCCCAGCCCCGGCTGATTCAGCACCTTCGCATCGCCCACCAGAAACAACAAGGGCGGAGCATACATCCCAAGGTTGTCCCGAAGCGCACGGGGATAGGCCTCATCCCAGGCCGTGCGTACGCTCACATTGGCTTCTGTAAGTTCCCGGATCCATTGTTCCATCTTGTCCACCCGCTCTTCAGCACACCCCGCGATCACCTGGGTCATTCGCGCCATGGAGCTGCACGTCATTTCCGGAAGGCGGGCAAGCTCCTCTAGCGGCAGCGCGAAAAGACGTTCCAGCGTGAGCCCATGGTTTAGAGCGGCCCCGACAGCGCGATGAAGGGGCTTGTAACTGGCGGGACTCTCGGTGAGTACCGCAGCGATCCGCGCGACATCGCGCAGGCTTGCGGGCTTGTGGATATCGTGGTGAGATGGTGTCATGATTGCTATTCGGCAGAACACGCCCGCCACGTGGGCTTAACTTTCCCTTTTTAACGCGTTTATATAGATTCTAATTTAGATGAATATAGTTTAAAATATAGTCAATCCTGCGTTGTTGGAGACAAAACCGACTATGTTAACATTCCTTTCCGTTTGGATGACAAAAGAGGGGACGGACGATAGTACGCCGCCCAAGCTGCTTCAGTCAATTCGCTATCTTGAATGATCGGGTGTGGTTACGCAACAGGGAAAGGCGATGCCATGAAAGCGGTGCGAACCGGTGTGATTGGTTGTGGCAACATCTCGCCCATTTATCTAAAAAACGGGAATCTGTTTGAGGATTACACTGTTGTAGCATGCGCCGACAAAGACCTAAGCCGGGCCAAGGCGCGGGCGCAGGAGTTTGGCGTGCCACGCGCCTGTGCTGTGGAGGAGATCCTGGCGGACCCGGAGATTGAGCTTATTCTGAACCTCACCACGCCCGATGCCCATGGTTCGATAGGAAGGCGGGCTATTGAAGCGGGCAAATCGGTATACAACGAAAAGCCGTTGGCCGTGACCCCCGAGGAAGCACGCAATCTGCTGGACCTTGCCGGGGCAAAAGGGGTGTTCGTGGGGGCAGGGCCGGATACGTTTCTGGGGGGCGGTTTGCAAACCTGCCGTAAGTTGATTGACGAGGGAGCCATTGGCGATCCGGTGGCGGCTACCGCCTTCATGCTGTGTCCGGGTCATGAGAGCTGGCATCCCGATCCCGCCTTCTACTACCAAGCGGGTGGAGGCCCATTGTTCGACATGGGACCTTACTACCTGACCGCCCTAGTGTCCTTGCTTGGACCGGTGGAGCAGGTGACAGGCTCAGCTCGCATTACATTCCCTGAGCGCACCATAACAAGCAAACCCCGGGCCGGCGCGCGCATACCCGTTGAGACGCCAACGCACATCGCGGGCTGCCTTGAGTTCGTCAATGGGGCGGTGGCTACGATGACCATGAGCTTTGACGTTTGGGCCCATCATCTGCCCCGCCTGGAACTTCATGGGAGCGAAGGATCGCTATCTTTGCCGGACCCCAATACATTCGGTGGCCCCGTGTCTCTGTGGCATAAGGACAACCCCGCGTGGACGCCGGTAGCGCTCTCCCACGGCTACGATGATAATATGCGCGGCCTTGGCGCGGCGGACATGGCGGCCGCGATTCGCAGGGGGCGGCCCCCTCGGGCGAATGGGACCATGGCGTACCATATTGTTGATGTGATGCAAGCCATTTTGGACGCTGCCCGCTTAGGCAAACATGTCCAACTCGCTAGCGCCTGTGACCGGCCGGCTCCCCTCATCGAAAACCCTCCGTTCGGGCGGGTGGAGTTGGAAGCTTGAGGGGGAAAAGTGGACGTCGCGGTCTCGTGCGCCGGGAATAGCGATGCCGCATTACAGTCAAGACTGACCGCCCCAAGGCTAATGACAATTCAAAGGGCGGCAAAGTACCGGCGATGGCCGCTACTGTTCCTTAGGCGCGTGCGGGCAAAAAAAACCAGCCCAGATCGCTTT
>JAWOFY010000182.1:0-9130 GCA_046497285.1 Candidatus Hydrogenedentota bacterium | reverse complement strand
TGGCCCACCGACATTGATCCCGGCGAGCTAACCCATCCAAATGAACCCGCCGTGTCTCCCCCCGCGGACGCGATTGTCTTGTTCGATGGCGGAAGCACTTCCGCATTCCACACTCATGACTGGGAGGTGGAAAACGGCGTGCTCGTGGCCTATGAAGACGATATCGTCACCCGCGAATCCTTCGGCGATTGCCAGCTTCACCTCGAATGGATGGCTCCCGATCCGCCGCGGGGCGACCTAACGGATCGCGGCAATAGCGGCGTTCTCATGATGGAGCGCTACGAGATCCAAATCTTCGACTCCTACACGGAAAAGATCTACCCAGATGGAATTGCGGGGGCAATCTATGGCGAAACGCCCCCGATGGTGCATCCCATTCGCCCGCCCGGTCAGTGGAACAGCTTTGATATCCTGTTCACGGCCCCCGTTTTCGAGAACGGCGCCGTGACGCGGCCAGCCACGGTGACCATGCATTTCAATGGCATTTTGGTCCATTACAACCAGGTTATCCATGGTCCCGTGGAGTGGCGGGAAATCGCCGAATACGAGCCTCATCCCCCGGAACAACCCTTGCGAATTCAAGAACATAGCAACCCCGTGCGATTCCGCAACATTTGGATTCGCCCAATGGAGAATCTGAAGGACATGGCCCCCATCCGGGATTGGCCTGTATAGCGGACTCTCACTACATAGGCGCTTGGGGCCGCTCCGCGGAACGGCCCCAAGCGGGCTTATTCCTCCTCGTAAATCGCGGGATCACGCAACCGATGCACGAACTCGGAGGTCGAGCCAAACGAGGCAGTTTCGATGGGTTCGTCCACGCCCTCGTTATCCTTCTCCAATTTCAAAACCGTTTGCGGCTCGGTGAACCGCTAAGCTACTCGTCACGATCCACATGAACATCCGGACTGGCCACATCTCCGCTGCCCGGTCCCTCTTCGAGCTGAAGCATCCCAAGCTTACAAATCTTTCAAGGCCCTTTTAGCGCGTCGGCCTAGCAACACTCCATTCGGGTACGCGAATGAGCGAGGGGCCCTTGATATTCGCGCCTCGCTGTCCGATCCTTAGCTTGTTCTAGGATTCATCCGCCCGCGCATCCAAGCACTCTTCAACGCGGACATGGCTACAACCTTCCAGTTGGATCGCGTCCTCGCCCAGGGCGCCGCTGAGCAACATGACATCGTTCACCTTGACGCCCTTGCAATTGGAAAGCTCCACCAACGGCCCGTCTGCCTCATGGTTCAACACCTGCATCCCATCGATTAACACGCCGCGCGTGTTGGAGATCTGAAGTGGCAATTCGCATCGTTCCGCTGTAACGTTCCGTAGCGTAAGGCCTGTGTGGCCAAAATCCCTGTTCGCCGTACGTACGGCATGGCTACAACGGACCGCTTGGATGTTTTCTCCGAGAAGGTTCCGATTGCGATGCGAGGGATCGCCATGGTCTTGCACGTCCACCGCGTATACACTGTCTTCAGCATAGATATTGCGAAACGTGATGTTGTCAGCGCCATCACACGCCTCCACGGCGCCGCGATCGGGACTGCGGTAAAGCCAAATGTTTTCCACCAGAAGATTGCTAATGGAGCCTTCGCGCCTGCCCTCAATAGAGACCCCATCCCGGCGAATGTCCCGCGCCACGATGTCCCGGATCACTCCGTTGCGGATATCCTGGCCTCCGGCAGCAGGATAGTCGCCCAAGTTTTGATCCGTGCCGCTGGCGACCAGTACCCCATGGCGGGACGCCTTGGTCACAAGCCCTCGCTCGATAACAAACCCGCCGGCCTGAATCGTCAGGCAGGAAGCTCGATCATCCCGCCAATTCGTGATGGAATCGGTATTGCCATGTAATTCAAAGTCGGCAAACCTGACGCCCTCTGCTTGAATCGAAACCAGCGGGGTTTGCGCCAACCCCTCGGGCATCCGAGCATTGAGACCGAGCACCGTAAGGGGTTTATCGATCACAAGCGTGTTGTCAAACGTCAGACAGTGACCCCGGTTAAACAACACAACCGAATGCGCCGGCGCTTCTGCAATCACGTCATGCGGCTCACGATCTTCCGCCGTGACGAATTGGGCCGGCGAACCGCCGGTTTCCGCATGCGCCCTGGCCCAACCTTTCCCGGCGGTCCCGAGAATGGCGGCGCTGGCCATTGTGGTTCCGAGAAACCGCCGCCTTGGTATTCCGTATACCCCCATGGCTCTCCTCCTTGTCTTCTGGCGCCTCGTCTCTCCCCCTGCTCACAAGGGCAGGAATAAAACCTATTCGTCCACTCGCTCTACCTCGCGGACGCTGAGGTTCGCGTACTCCGCCGCGAGATTCGCCATCTGCCGGAACCCGATCTTTCCGTCTTCCCAGTACTCCCCCTCATCCTTCCAGTCCAAGACCACGAAGTCGTCAACGGACATCCGGATATGTGGGCCGGACTTGATGAGTTGAATGCGGTAAGGCTCCTCAATGTGCTCCTTGACAGAGTCAATGTTGGGAATTGGGTTGGGGCCAAGCGCAACCAGTTCGTGTCCATAGCTCTTTCTGAGATTCACGGTGTTGATGTGCGGGTCGTCCCATGGGTTCCGGCGGAAGTACGAGATATGATACGCGTTGATGTCGCCCCTGTTGTATTGGGAGTAGTCTCCGGTCCGCTCTTGCAGAGCCGGATCAAACAAATCCTCGCCCTCTCGCCCCTTCGCGCAGAACCAAAACATGGCCAGGCCATCATCGACTTCTGGCAAGAAATCCCACGAGACAGCGATGTTATCGGGAAAATCGTGAGGAAACCAAAACAAAAAGTGAACGTCCGACTCCAACCGCATCCGGCCATTTTCGAACGTAATCTCAGGTTGGCCTTCTTCGCTGGATTCTATCACCACGTCCTCAATGTCCGCTTCACTTGAAAGGGCGTTCTCATAAATGAGTTCACCCATTTCAAACTCCTGCCCTCCCGCGCTCCCGCTGATGGCGTACGCTTCAGAGAAGAGCCCACATAACATCATTGCGGTAACCCAAAACGCCACCATCTTGTGTCGCCTCGGCTCTTGTCGCGAAATCATGTTCGTTCCTCCCAAACAGGTTTAAGCCTAGCCAAAACCTTGACCCTAGGCCCTTCAAAGAGCACCTTAATTGATCGAACGCTAGATTTGACTTTAGCAATAGAGCGTGGAATTCCGCAAGGGGCTCTCTCTATCGTCTTGCGCGCCGCCATGCGTGGCGGCCCAAAACGGCCAGAGCAATGACAGGCGCCCCAAACACAATCACCCAAGGCAGAGCCGCCGCCAGGGCTATTATCACCCATTGAACCGCGTCAAACAGCCCGGACAGAGATTCGTCCCAAGCGCGGTTGAGGCGTGCGAAAAAACCCGCTTCTTCCTCGGGGGCATAGCCACGCATTTCGGTCACGGTAATTGTTACCGTGGAGAGGGTTATTTGATCGCGCAGCACGCGCAGCCGCCCCTCATGCCGCTCGATCGCCTCGCGCACGGAAGATAAGGCCTGCTCCACATTAAGCACATCTTCCAGGCCGGCGGTCTCATTCGCAAGCAGTTCGAGAAGGCGATCTTCTTCACGCCGTTTGTTCTCGAGCCGCGCCTGAACGTCGTAATATTCCTCGGTCACTTCTTCGGCTTGCTGCCGGAGCGAGTCCAACTGGCCCACACCGGTTATGGCATCCAGAAAGGCCTCGTATTGATCCACCGGTACGCGCACGGTCCAATCGCCGCTGCGCGGCCTGCGGGGACGTGAACGGAGTTCCTCATCAGCGATGTAGCCATCGTGCTCCCCGACGATTTGCCGGATAGTGTCAGGCACGCCGTCGAACCGGTCGATGCGAAGCGAGACGGTGGCCGTGTACACAATCTTGCGCTCAACGTTCTCCGCGGCAGCGATCGCCCCCTTCCCCACCGCGGCCACCGAAGCCCCAAACGAAGCCCCACCGTTCCCGCCCCTCTCCATACCGGGCGCGTCCGCACTCTCCATGGCGGTGTATCGTGTTGGGTCGCTGCAAGCGGCCAAAACAAGCAACGCACCCATGGCGCATGCGATGACCTCGTAAAAGGCTCGGTACGGCTTCATGGCGTTAATCCCCCAGCGCATGGTTATCTACATTCGCCAACTCCCAGCTTAAGCGAATGCGGCAGAGCCGGTCACACGAATTGCTTCATGTATTCCAGGCTCTTCGTGGCGATGTTTTCCGGGCCAGGATCAAACTTGAAAACTTCCACCGAGACATAATCTTGGTAGCCGATGTCCTTCAAGGCCTCAACGATGGGACCGAAGTCCACATCGCCGAAGCCGGGTCCCTCGAGGTTAGCGTCGTTGGCGTGGTAATGGGCGAGGTACTCCGCATACTTGCGGACAAGAGTGGGCCGGTCTTCTTCCTCGGCAGTCATGGCCTTGGTATCGAGGAGCAGGCGCAACTTGGGGTGATTGACGCGCTCAATCAGGGCGACCGTCTCCGCGGCGCTGGCGCAGAAGTTGGTCTCCGTGGGCGCAAGGGGCTCCATGCAAATGGTCACGTCGCTTTCCGCGCAGATGGGCAGCGCTTTCTCCAAAACGTCTACGGCGTTATCCATCGCCTGCTGATGGGTGAGGCCCGGTTCGACATTGCGTTGCTTAGGGGACCCGAACACCATTAAGCCTCCGCCTACGTCCCGGCAGAAGCGGGCCAAATCACATAGGTACTGAGCAGTGCGATCCCGTGTGTCCTTGTCGGGATGCGTCAGGTGCATGCCTTCCGGGCCAATCATGATCCAATGGAGCCCCAGGATCTCAAGGCCCGTTTCTTGCGCCTTGCGTGCAATGGCTTCCCGCGTTTCCCACGGAATGTCCGTCACATATTGAGCCAAAGTGTAGGGCGCAATCTCGAGACCGTCGTACCCTACTTCCTTGACATACTCGATTGTGCGGTCGATGTCTCCCCAGTCATTAAATATTTCACTGCAAATCCCAAATTTCATTGTTTGTCCTGTCCTGTCTTTTGTAGTCCGGATTCCGGTTCGTAAACGTAAACTACGTTTCCTCCGGCCCGTTTGGCCCCGTACATCATGGCGTCGGTGAACTGAATGAAAAGAGGAAGGGAATAGCCTTCTTGATAGGCCATAAGACCTATGCTCAATGTTAGGCCGTTGAACTGTTGCGCTTCGAACTTTGTTCGAATGCGCTCCGCAATCCGCAAGGCTTGCTTTTCACTCGCTTCGGGGAGAATGACCGTGAATTCGTCGCCTCCATAGCGAAAACCAGCGTCCACGTGTTCCCGTGTGCAATCCAAAATCAGGCTCCCGACGGCTCGCAGGACACGATCCCCTTCGAGGTGCCCGTAAGCGTCGTTGTACCCTTTGAAGCGGTCGATATCGAAGAATAGAAGGGAAAGGGGATGTTTTTGCCGGCGCGCCCGTTCGATTTCGGTCTTAAGGCGTTCGTAAAAGTAGCGCTGATTGTACACTCCGGTCAGACTATCCTTGATAGACAAATCGCGCAGTTTTCGTTCAAGGCGGCGCTGCTCTGTAATGTCCCTACAAATAGCCAGCAAGGCTTCCCCGCGGGAGCGGGCCCCCTTAACCACACTGACCGACACGCTAACGGGAACGAGCTGCCCGTTTTTCCGCCTTAACTCAGTCTCATAGTTTCGCAACGGCCTCTCGGGCGTGACTTGGGACCGTAGGGCGCGAAGTTCTTGCTCACCACCACGCAGTACATCGGCCGCCGCCTTCCCGATGAACTCCTCTTGGCTCAATCCAAGAAGCTCCATCGCCCCATGGTTAACAAATTCCATTCGATCTTGGCGGTCAAGGGTAAAAATTGCGTCGACGGTGCTGTGAAGGAGGTTTTCGAGGTACTGCTTGGTTTCATGTAGCTCGTGGTTTACGGCCTCAAGATCCTCCGTCGCTCCCTGGATACGCTCCTCAAGATCTTGTTGGTATTCGAGGGCGTCGAGCACGCGTTTTCTCTTGTCCAACGCTCGGGACACAGCCAACGTGATCTCGCCCAAATTGAAGGGCTTCAGCACATAATCGTCGGCCCCGGCCCGGATGGCCTCCACCGCATTGGTCACGTCTAGAATCGCCGTGGCTACAATAATGGCGAGGTTCTTGTCAATAGCCTTGGCTTGATGGACCACCTTGATCCCGTCCATCTCCGGCATTCGCACGTCGGTGATGAGAAGAGCGAAACGTTCGTTTTCAACAAGGGTCAAGGCATCGGAAGGGGAAACCGTTGTATGGCATACATAGCCTTCGGAAGTAAGAAGCTGGCTTAGTACGTCCAGGACGGATTGTTCATCGTCTAGAATAAGGATCCGTTCGCTCAAGGACGCTCCTCCCCCTTTGGGAGACAATCCCGCGGCGTCTCCCTTATCTATCTCGCGATACGCTTCTATGCGGAAGCCGTAGCGGCGGCTAGTAGCTTAAAGCCACTTCAACACCGCGATCATGACGAATATCGAGCCTATTCCGAGGGCCATCTGCCACTTCTCGGGCATCTTCTCCTGATCCAGCCCACCGCTTTCGGCCAATCCACCGAGGCCTTCTTGTTCCATGTAGTCCTGAGCGTGGGCAGTCTCGCCTACGAATCCGAACATCAGGCAAACAAACAGCGCCACGGCGAGTGTTGCGAGCACCTTTTTCTTCGTCATGGGAAAATCCTCCCTTGTGGATTATTTTCGCGTCCATACACGCCTGCCAAGCTAACTACCTCTTCACACTGATTGTAAACCGGACTAACCAATATTTTCAATGTTACCATGCAGCCGCCATTGGCGGAAACGCTTCTCTTGGTGTAAACGCACGCCTCAGCGCTCGCGGCGGTCCATTATGGGTCGCGGTGACCCTCCTGCTCCTCACTCTCCACGTCGGGTGTGGTCTCTTCGGCAGGCTCCTCCTCTTCGGCGGCGCGGCCGAAAGTGGATCGAACCAACTCACGTTTGGCCACCGCGTGCTGCACCCGAATGTACTGGATATCGAGGACGGCGATAAACACCGCCACGGCCAGCGCCATAAAGCATAGGCCCCAATACACAATGAAATGCACAAGGGAAGTCCGCGGGAATTCGCCTTGCGCGCCATACACCGTCAATACAGCCGCGCAGGCGAGAGCTATCCCGCCTGCGATGCGCCATTTAGTCTGCCAAGTCATAGATTCCCGTGGGCTGGTTTAGCGGTCGGGCGCCCAGACGCGCTCTTCGTAGGTCTCGCCCGATTCAGTACGGACAAGGCGCGTCACGTAACGCCCGCGTTCGACGTGAGAGCGTTGAACTGGGGCGCTGGGGGGCCCGGAATGATACCTGCGCTGATGCTCGCCGACTTGATCGCCAACGAGGGCGCCGGCCAATGCGCCGGCGCCAGCGCCAATAAGCGCGCCTTCGCCGCCTCTACCGCTTTGATGACCAATGATAGCGCCGCTACCCGCGCCCAATGCGCCGCCAATGAGTGCGCCGTCTTGGACGGGCGTGGTTTGACAGCCGGTCAGCAAAGCTAGCGCCATCATACCCGCCACAGCCATCGCAAGCCAATGTTTCATGGTTTGTTCCTCCCTACAGCCCGCCTTGTAGGCGGCTTTTCCATGCCGGCGGGATGCCGGCGCCCTATCCTGTCGCGTCCGGCGGAACGCCGCTTCGCACTCCCACCGGGCCACGCCTTTTCCATTGAATTGAGACGCGGACGAACCAGAAGTATTCAGCCGAGGCCCGTCTTGGGAGTCCGCCACTTACTGGATGCGGGGGAACAACGGCTTACCCCGCTTCACGGGACCGCCCGAGAAGGTCTCCCTCATTTGGTTGGCCGCCCCGGGGATAAACGGGGTGACCCAATAACCAATACGGCGGATTCCGTCCACCATTTCACCTAGGAACGCTTCCAGTTCAGCTGTCTTTCCCGCCTTCTGGAGCTCCCAAGGCTTCACTTCCTCGATGCGCTGGTTCAACGCATCCGAGGATGCCAGTATAGCGCCAATGGCATCGTTAAAGCGATAATCCGCCATGGCATCGTGGAATCCTTCGGGCGCCTCGGGAGCGCCGTCCAAGGGCGCGGGCGCATACCCGGCCTTCTCAGACAAGGTTTCGACACGGCGCGAGAGATTGCCCAAATTGTTGGCGAGATCCGCGTTGTAGACCTCTCGCATGCGGTCCTCGGAATAATCGCCGTCGGCATAGGGCGAGACGGCTCGCAACAAGTAATACCGGACCGCGTCTATCCCGTACTTGTCGGCCTGAACCAAGGGATCAATGACGTTCCCCAAGCTTTTCGAGATCTTCATACCCTCAATGGTCAAGTACCCATGGATGAACACCGTCTCTGGCGTCGGCAAGCCCGAACTCATGAGCATGGCGGGCCAGTAGACCGTGTGAAACCGGTTGATCCCCTTGCCGATGACGTGGGTCTTGTCCGGACAATTCGCCCAGTACTTTTCGTACGCAGGGCCTTCGTTTTCGAAATCCAGGCCGGTGATGTAATTCGCCAAGGCGTCGTACCACACGTACATCACCTGATCCGGATCGTCCGGTACGGGGATGCCCCACCCCCCTGCCCGTTGCTTGCTGCGGGAAATGCTGAAATCCTGAAGACCGGAGCGGATGAACGCGACCGTTTCGTTGTAGCGGGCGGCTGGAAGAATGCGCATCTTGCCCGACTCGATAAGCTCAAGGAGCCGGTCCTGGTAATTAGTCAGCCGGAAGAAGTAGTTCTCCTCTTCGACGGTCTCCAACGGCCTTTCGTGCTCCGGACAAATCCCGTTGGGCGCCTCCTTGTCCGTGTAGAACTCCTCGCATCCCACGCAATACTGGCCGGTGTAATGCTTTTTGTAAATGTCCTCCGGCCGCGACATGGCCCAAAGCTTCTGGGCGCCCTTGAAATGCATCTCCTCGCTGGTGCGGATGAAGTAGCTCGCGTCGATGTTTAGTCCGGGCAGCAAGGCTTGAAACGCTTGAGCATTTCGGTCGCACAACTCGCGCGTGGTGACGCCCTCGGCCTCGGCGGCCCGCACGTTCTTCAGCGAATTCTCGTCGCTGCCGGTCATGAAGAACGTGTCTTTTTCCCGCAGGCGCTGATAGCGGGCGATGGTGTCCGCCTGCACGATTTCCAGCGCGAAGCCGAGATGAGGTTTTGCATTGACATAAGGAATTGCCGTGGATACGTATGCCGT
>JAWOFY010000096.1:0-7417 GCA_046497285.1 Candidatus Hydrogenedentota bacterium | reverse complement strand
AAACTGTGTAATGGAACGCGCAAGTGGGGTGTCTTCTTTTCGCCCCGAAGAAGGCGGCGCCACCAGTTAATGGTTTGGGGCAAGGCTCAGGGTCTCGGCCGCATGTTCCATGGAGGCCCAAGACGGAGGTAGTTGAACGTGGCGACAGGTATTGTGAAGTGGTTCAGTGACGAAAAGGGCTATGGGTTTATCGTTCCCGACGATGGCGGCAAGGATCTCTTTGTGCATCATTCCAACATTGATATGGGCGGATTCCGCTCACTTCAAGAGGGACAACGCGTGGTTTTTGAGCCCGCGGAAGGCAGGAAGGGCCCCGAAGCGACGGAAGTGCGGCCGGAATAGGAACAACCTGGCCTGAACACGGCAGCCGGTTCGTGGTTTATTTGAATCGCGAACCGGCTTTGACAGTAAACGCCAAAAGAGGCTTGCCGCGGTAACGGCCGTCGGTGAGCCTCTTTCCTTTGCTCATCTTGTCGAAATGAAGCAGCGACGGACCGGCTTTTCACGGGCAGGCGATTTATTCACGGAGGTAGCCAATGGCTCGATTCGATAACACAGCGCTGGACCAGGGGTTCGTGGATCTCCGCAGCGACACGGTTACGCGGCCCACGGCCGCCATGCGCGCCGCCATGGCCGAGGCGGCGGTGGGCGACGATGTGTTCGGCGAGGACCCCAATGTAAACGCGCTTCAAGAACGGGCGGCGGAAATGGCGGGCAAAGAGGCGGCGCTCTACACGCCGTCTGGGAGCATGGCGAATCTGCTCGCCGTCATGACCCAATGCGCGCCGGGGGACACCGTGCTCCTAAGCGAAGACGCCCACGTCTTCACGTTCGAGACCGGCAGCATCGCGCGGATCGCCAATGTGATGACCAAGACCGTCCCCGGCGAATACGGCGCGATGACGCCTGACGCCGTAGCGAACAGGCTCGTGCTGGGCGAGAACGACCACATCTCGAAGACCACCCTTGTGGCGATGGAGAACACCACCAACCGGGGCGGCGGCGCGATCTATCCCTACGAGGCGTTCAAAGGCGTGGCCGAGGTGGCGCGGGAGAAGGGATTGCGGGTCCACTGCGACGGCGCGCGTATCTTCAACGCCGTGGTGGAGACCGGCATGTCCGCCGCCGAATACGCCCAGCATGTGGACACGCTATCCTTCTGTTTTTCCAAGGGTCTAGGCGCGCCCATCGGTTCGGTGCTCACGGGCGACAGCGCCACGATACGGCGGGCCAGGCGCTTCCGGAAAATGCTCGGAGGCGGCATGCGCCAGGCGGGCGTGGCGGCCTCGGCGGCGCTCTATGCGCTTGAACATCACGTCGAACGGCTTCGCGAGGACCACCAACGCGCGCGCCGTTTCCGGGAAGCGCTTGCGGACACGCCGGGCCTTTCATTCCCGATGCCGTCCCCCACCAACATGGTGTACGTCCGCGTCCCGGATACGCAGGCGCTCATCGCCCGCCTCCGGGAACAGGGCGTACTCGTCATGGCGCCGGTGGCCCATACCATCCGCGTAGTGTTTCACCTCGACGTAGACGACGCCGGTCTCGAACGCGCCATCGACGCCTTTAAGACGGCCGGGGCGGAGCTCGCGGCGTAGCTTCGCCTCACGCTCCGTACAGCACCGCGTTAATCACCTGCTGGATATCCTGTGCATTGGCGCTCCCCGTGCCCGTGGGGTCGCGGATCACATCCTCTGGGGTGGGAATGCCTAGCACCACGTTGATGATAAGCTGGATGTCCTGGGCGTTGACTCCGCCATCGGTGTTCACATCGGCGAACACGAGTTCGGCACGGGCCTCATCCCCGGGGCGAGCGCCGGAGAGCCACGCCGGCGCGTAGAGCGGGGCGTTGAACGTGAGGTCATGGGTTCCCGGAAGCAGCAGGCGGGTGTACCAGCCGGACTCGGGATGGGTGAAAGCGGGTTGCTCGTTGTCCTCGACGGTCACCCTCGCATATACCGGCTCACCCGTGCGCGCGTCCGTGACCTGACCCCGCACGCTCATATGAATGGATTCGGCGTACCGCAGCATGGCTTCGCGGTTGTCTTCCCAGAAACCCGGGAGGGTAGAGGCTGGCGGCCGTTTCTGATCGGATAGTTCAATGGTCACGGCGGGCGCGCCCGTGAACCGGTAGGTCCAATCCTGCATCCCGCCTCGTATGGCGAACCATGCCGAGCCATTGGTGATGCCCCCAGGAAAAGCCGGGTTTTGCATCATCGGCGCGTTCTGCTCCGCGTACCGCATCGAGAGTTCGCGAAACAGCGCGTCATCTGGCGCGGGGGCCTCGGCGCCGCTGCGAACGCCGGGTTCGTAGTCGTAGGGATAATTGACGACAAGCGCGCCCGTATGAAAGTTCGCGGCCAAATCGAAGCGCTCGGCGTTGCTCCATTCCATCACATGGCGCACTTCCGGTTGGAAAGCCGCGGTGTCCACACTTTCATTGGGAAAGATGGTTCCCGTGAAGCCATCGGGATAACTCGGGAAAGCGCGATTGAGGTCCACATTGTTGGCGTTGTTCCGGCGGCCGCTCTCCAGGCCATCCGGGTTCATCAGCGGCATGATCCAAATCGTGGTGGAATCCACCAACTCCGTGATGCGCTCATCCACGCCGTATCCCGTGAGCAGTAGGTCGATGAAATACAGAAGCATTTCGGCGCCCACGGGTTCGTCGCCGTGCATCGTGCTGATGTAACGAAAGACTGGCCTCTCATGCCGCGTCTGGGGCTCGGGCGTGATCAGCAGCGTCCACAATTCCCGCCCTTCGACGGAGCGTCCCGCCGAGGAGAGTTCGGTCAGTTCCGGATACGCGTCCGCGTAGTATTCAAGAAAGCCCGTAACCGCCTCGTAATCGTGATACTGCCCCAGCGTCTGCGGCCCAGGCGCGTTCTTCGGGCCCGGCGGAGGCGGACCTTCCCGGTCCACGATGGTCACCGTGTAGCCCCGCGCCTCAAGGCGCTCCTGGTCATCCCCGCGCAGGTACACCTCGGCATGGCCGGCCCAGGCGTTGGTTACCTGAAACCCATCCTCCCGCAGAACATCCAGTTCCTCCGCCGTCTCAATAGAAATCACGGCGATGTCGGCGTAATCCGGCGCGGCGTGTGCAAGAAGAGGGATTAGCAACAGGAGCACAGCGGGGAGTTTCGTCATCGGCAGGCGTCTCCAACGTGATTGGGAGAGATTTCGGCGTTACGTCCTTCCAAGGCCCCCACCTTGTCTTCTCTCTCATGGCGCGCCGCAAATCACAACGGCGCCGGCAAACTCGCGCGCGTGTGGTTGATGATGATCTCGAGCATGGCGTCCAGGGAGGTTTTGGGCCTGTAGCCGATCGCTTGCTCCAACTTCGCCAGGCTGGGCGCGCGGTTCATGATGTCTTCGTACCCCTCGCCGTAGGCCTGTTCGTACGGGATGTAGCTGATGGGGGATTGGCTCCCGGTCAGGCGTATCACGCGGCGGGCGAGTTCCTCAATCGTCACGCATTCCGGGTTGCCAAGGTTAAACACCTCCCCCGCAATGCTCGTGGCTTCCATGAGTTGGACAAGGGCTGGGACTGCGTCGCCCACGTAGGTGAAGCAGCGCGTCTGTAGGCCATCGCCATGCACGGTGAGCGGTTCGTTACGAAGGGCTTGCGTCACGAAACGGGGAATCACCATTCCGTAGCGGCCCGTCTGGCGGGGCCCCACCGTGTTGAAGAGCCGCGCGATAACCACGGGGTGCCGCTTCTCGATCCAATACGCCAGGGAGAGGAACTCATCCATCGCCTTGGACGCCGCATACCCCCAACGCGTCAGCGTGGTTGGCCCCATGAGGCGGTCATCGTCTTCGTGGAACTGTTCCTTCACGCCCTTGCCGTACACTTCGCTGCTCGATGTGATCAACAAGCGCCGCCGGTACCGGCAAGCCTCCTCGAGAACAATCTCCGTGCCCTGGATGTTGTTGACGATCGTGTTGATGGGACGCTCAACCACCAGGCGCACGCCTACCGTGGCCGCGAGGTGATACACCACGTCCACCTCGCGCACCAAGTCCCGCACGATATCTTGATTCAGCGTGCTGTCGATGACCGAGGTGACCTCGGGCAGGTGCTCAATATTGTCGAAACGGCCCGTGCTCAAGTCATCCAGTACAAACACCGTGTCGCCCCGGTTCACCAGGGCTTCGCACAAGTGGGACCCAATAAAGCCGGCGCCGCCGGTAACCAAAGCGCGCATGAAGTACTCCCCATTCGTTGTCAGCCGGTGCGATTATAGGAGCCGAAACGCGTAAAACACAAAACCCTTGCCGTTGGGAGATTGGAGGCGGCCCATGTTTCCACGTCCCGTGGGGCTGGCGCTGACGCGGTTTTGGCGTGGATTTCGCGAAGGAGGACCCTCCCTTTTCAGACTATTGATAGTGGATCTCGTAGATTCGGAGCCGCTCCTCCGGCTCTTCCGAATCACCGCCTAGCTCAAACTCTTGGATGAGCACGAAATGCTCCGGCGTTTCCGACCATCGCTTGACCATGGTGGCGGCCCCGCTTCGCCGTAATTCGGGATTCTCCCCCGTCGCGCGCTCGGCATAGACGAGATAGCGCACATCGTGATCTTTCAGCCAGCCTAGTTGCCCCCCCAACGCTCGCCCGCGCAACGCCCCCAGCGCGGTTGCGTTGCCATAGACGGGCCGTTCGAGGTAATAGGTGAGTGGGTCAAAGCTAATCAGAGTCGCGTTTTCAGGGATGTTCTGATTGATCCACTGGTAAACTGGATACCGGGGGACATGGGTTTTCAGGTAGGCGTCCCGGCTTACCGCGCCCGTCACGACAGGCAAACAGCGACGCAACTCAAGCCCTTGATACACAATCCCCGTCACACACGCGAACGCCACGACGGCCCCTGTCAGCCAGCGCAGGGAGCGTAGGCTGAGCGCCCCATGGGCCGCGACGGCGAACATGGGCGCGAGGGCGGGCAAAACAGTGCGGCTGTCGGCCGAGATAGCATAGAGCACCGCCCCGCTCGCGATGCAAAAGGCCCCCACACGCCACAACTGGCGGCGACCGGCGACAAGCGCGGGGACGCCCAGCACCAGAACCAACGGACCTACGCTGTGGCTCCAGCCGCCATGCAGCATGGGGCGCATGACGACATCCCACGGGAACAGGGCGGCGGCTTGGAACGTTTCCCGGGGCGAGTCGCCCTGCCGGAAAAACGCGAAGCTTTCGTAGCGTTCAAGGAGATGCGTGAACGGATTGGGGTCCGGCGTGGGCACAAACTCGTAAAAGAACCACGGCAAGGATATCACGACAGCGCCCGCCAAATAACTCAAAGTGAGCCGGTAGTAGTACTTCTTACTTAACAGCAACACCACCAGGGCGAAAATGGGGATAAGCGCATAGCCCGCCGGTTGAACGGAGGCTGCGCACCCCGTGAACAGGGCTCCGAGAAAGACCCAGCCAAATAGTTCCTCCTCCCGCCACGCCATGAGGCACGCCAAGCTCGCCGTCGTATAAGCAACGAAAGCAAGATCAAAGTGAGCCGTGCTGCTTTGCGTGAAAAACACGGGCGTAACGGCCAGAAGCGCCGCCGCCAAGATGCCGCAAGACCGGCCCCCCAACCGCGCGCCGACCGCGCACACCGCCGCCAGAGCCAGCATGCCGTAGAGCCAGCTAAACAGGTTAGCGGCGTATTCTTCATCTTCGTGCAGCGCCATGGCGTAAAAGACGTGCATCATGGGCGAAGGCGGCCCAAACATCGCGTTGGGATGCCCTTGAATGCCACCCCTGCCTGCATCCTCGGCAGCCAGGGACAATTGCCGGCTGAGGACGCTTCCGTCCGTGGGCGGAGCCAACGCGCCCAATAAGGCCATCGTCCCACACACGGCAATCAGAACGAGCGCGCCGTATTCCCAGCGGTTGAGCTTGGGGATAGCGCGGGGAAGCGGATCGTTATAATAGCGGTCGCGAGCCTTAATGAAGAGTTCTCTTCCCCAACCCGCTAATGCAACGATGAGCAGCGTTTGAAACGCGCCTGACAAACTCAAGAAGGGGGACGAGGCAAGAATGAACAATCCGCAAACCGCCAGCCCGGCCAACAGCCGATACACCAAAAGCTCTAGGTTATCTCCCAACCTCAACGGCCGGACAATCCATGTCCCCAATACCGCGGCCGCCGCCAGAACAATCAAGAATGTCATGAAACCTTCAACACACTCCTTTTCCGTTCTTAGTCATCCCGATATGCCCTGGTCCGCCGCTGATGACATGGATCCTGGACAACTGGGACCACGTACTCAAGAATCGCCGCGGCGTGTATCCCTTGCGCAAAAGACACGCGCCTACCGCAAGCTGGCGCCTGTAAGGCAGAGACAACCGCAACGCCCGCGCTCCTTCCCCAATACGGCATAGTTTACCACATTGGGCTTCCGTCCAAAGCAAGCAACCAAGAGCTTTTTCCAGAAAGCGCAAGGGCTTGTGTTAGGAACCGGCAATCTATGCAAGCAGTTGTGTGTGGCCATTTGAGACAGCCCAGAGGGCCTGGCGCACTTACGAGTAAGCAGACGCCCGGCCACCCTTTTGGGGGCCACAAAACCTGCGTTCAAATGTTGACTGCCCCCCACGGGTGTGCTAAACTTCCCACGGTTAAACTGGTGGCGAAGGTTTTTGTTTATGGGAGGGTTAGCTTTGGGAATGTTGAAAAGCGCGACAATCGGGGTGATGATGCTGGCGTTGGCGGCTGGGATGCTTCCGCTCGCAACACCGCAAGCAAGTGCGCAATCCGTCGAGGTCTACGACCCCTATGGAGAGTTGCCACGGCCAACAGTCGTTGAAGGGGCCCTAGAGAAGCTGGGACGCGGCTTGTCCAACGTCTTGTTCGGATGGGCCGAGATCCCAGTGACGTTCGATGAGAAGCTTCAACAGGGAAAGCCACTTTCGCATCTGCTGGGGGCCGTGCCGGTGATCGGTACAGGCCGCGCAATCATGCGCACCACGACAGGCGTCTTTGAGATGGTGACCTTCCCGGTCTCGGATAGTGAGGTGAATTACGAACCCATCCTCGAGCCGGATTACGTATTCTGAGCGGTACGCGCACGTGACTATCTGGCAACAACAGGGGTCGGCCTTGGTGGGGGGAGTGCAACTTCGGAGCAACCGGCGGGGAAAAGCGGTGCTCCTCCCTCCCGGCCCGGCCCAGAGCGGCGTGACCATCGTGGTCCCCTCCGCGGATGGTAGTGGACTAACCAAAGCGCCGTTCGAAGATTGCTTACACGAGTTAACGCCCGAGTCGATTATCACCGTCATTTGCGCGAAAGAGCGAGCATTCGGGGGCGGGCGGCTTCCACCGCTTGAGACGGCGTGAACACCCCGGAAGATATCGATCAGATACTGGATGAGATCGTCACTCTGCCGAGTATGCCGGGGACGCTCATCCATGTGAACGCACTGCTT